>CAMKTM010000007.1 GCA_946415695.1 uncultured Prevotellaceae bacterium
ACTCATAAATCTACCCTTAATCGTGTATTGGATGATAGTTGCGGATTTTAGGTAGAGTTATTTTTAATGTCAGCATGAACTGATGAAATGTTAGATAAAACAGAACTTTTAAGATTTGCTATTTCTGTATCAACATATACCTTTGCTCGTTCATTGTTTGCTTCGCACCCCACTTTTACTTCAGTTACTTCAGTTTTTAAATCGTACAACTGACAAGTAAGATCCTTGATCATCTCTGCGTTCCTTTGGCTATAGTCTTGATTTACGGCAAAAGCAGTTTTAAGCATGACGCAATCGGCTTGCAGCTGGTCGATAGCATCCAGTACATAGTCGGGAACCGGCTCTTGGTAGTTAGGGTCGCCTTCCCCGTCGAAGAATACGATACTGTCGGCCACAACGCTGAACTCATAGACAGCTCCGTCGCTACGATGAACACGAAAGCCCTGTGCCTCGGCCATGATAACTGATGCAGCAAACAACAGCACGGAAAATAACATCCTTTTCATTGTTGTAAGATTTTACTTGGTTTGTTATAATAGTTAATTATATTAATGCCTCTTTGAGGTTTTAATAGTCTTTGCCCTGAAAGATTGTAAAGGGCTTTAGGGTCTTTAGGGTCTTTAAGGTCTTTAAGGTCGAGGGCGATGTCCTCTTCTGTGACGGTGAACTGCGGCCCTTCGGTGAAGGCAGAGCCGACGTAGGCAGCATCCACGGTCTGCACGCCCCAGGAGTATGTGCCGGGCAGGGTGGGGCGGAACGTCCATTCCGTTCTTGTGCCGACACGGCCCAGGAGGTTGGCTTTGCGGATGCCGTCGTTTGTGCCGCCCACGATGGCAGGCGTGCTGTTAATGAGGTTGCCGCCTTCGTCCTTGATGAAGATTTCGTAGGTGAAGCCCGGGTGTGCCGTCTCGGGTGCTTGCCATGAGAGGGTCACGAGGCCGTCCTGCATGGTAAAGGCCGGACTTGTGGGGCTCTGCGGACGGGGCTGGCAGGGGAAGAGGTTGTAGCAGAGGATGGCATTGTCGCCGTATTGTTCCTGGGTGAGGTAGTTCTTGTCCTTTGTCTCGCCGATGAGCAGGAAGTCTTTGCATCCGTCGCCGTTGTAGTCGGGGAAAGCGGTGCAGGCTCCCAATGCTCCGGGTATGGCGACGTTGCGCTTGAGGCGCCCTTTGCCATCGCCCAGGTAGAGCATCCCGCCATAGACGTTCGACTTCGTTCCGCCCAGAAGGATGTCGTAAAAGCCGTCGCCGTTCCAGTCGATGACGCCTGCGGAGTTGCTTGCCGAGGAAGAGAGTGTGTAGATGTCGCTCTGGAAGTCGCTGGCTAAGGCTTTGAAGCTTGGCACGGCGGTCTGCTGGTTGAGGTAGATGCGTTGCCGTGTCGTCGATTCGCCCGAAGAGACTTCGCCTTGTCCTGCCAGCATGATGTCGAGCCATCCGTCGTCGTTGAAGTCAGCCACTTGCAGGGCGCCGTTCGCTTTGCGCTTCAGGTCGGCTCCCTTCTCGCCGAGGCCCATGCGAGAGAATTGCCCGGGTGCTTCGGGATTGTTGAGGTAGATGTCTGTGAAGCGCAGCTGGTCGTCTCGTCCGTCAACGAGGGCCGAGATGGCGAAGTCCTGCAGGCCGTCGTTGTTGAAGTCGGCAGGCTTGATGATGGCATTGCGAAGGAGGAAGTCGGGCTCGAAGGGCTCTATGGAGAAGCATAGAGCACGGCTGCTGCCGATGGGTGTCTGGTTGTGAAGGATGACGTTGCTGTTCGTCTCGTCCTGATGCCCGACGAGGATGATGTCGAGCCGCCCGTCGTTGTCGATGTCAATGACCTCGGCGGCCCCGGCTAAATCTATATTTTCAGGGGCAAGGGGCAAGGAGCAAGGGGCAAGAGAATACCTTGGTTCCAAACAATCCTCCTGCCCCTTGCCCCTTGCCCCTTGCCTCATTATAGTCCAAGTTGCTTCCTCGAAGGTGCCGTTGCCTTTACCCAGGAAGATGCCTTCGGTGCTGCCTTCGGTGTCGCTACATGCCTGGTCGAAGGCGATGATGTCCATCCATCCGTCGTTGTTGATGTCGCACGGTACGAAAGAGGGCGATTCGGCCACCTTGAAGGGCGGTGCCGTCGCGACCTTTGTCCATTTGTGTGTGAGGGGAGCAAAGAGTGCGAGGTAGGAGATGCGCTCGCTGCTTGTCTCGTTTGTGGCGGAGTTCTGAACGACGGCATACCCACCGGCCACGATGTCCTGGTATCCGTCATTGTTCAGATCTACTGTGACCGCTCCGCCTCCGCTAAAACCCCAGGACTGCGTGATGAGCTCGGGGTTGTAGGGTGCCGTGGTGGATAGGGTGGGGCGGATGATGGGGTCGCTAAGCATGACGAGGTTCGAGCCTCGGAACTGCATGGTGCCGATGTACATCAGCCGGTCGTGAATCTTCTCTGTGCTGTTGTGTGCATGGAAGACGATGCGCAGTTGGCCTTCCTTATCGTAGAAGAGCGAGTGATGCCCTGTGCCGACGAGGTCGTCCCATCGCCGAAGGATGGGGTTGCCGGTGTACTTCGTCCAGGTTCCCGAGGTGATGTTTGTCGTCGTGGCATAGCCCACTGCATAGTCCTGGCTCTGATAGTCGTTGCCGGAATAGGTGAGGTAGTAGCGTCGGCCTTGCTTGATGACGTTGGGGCCTTCGTTGACGCGCCCCATCTTGAGTTCCCAGGACTGCGATGCCGCAAAGCATTTGCGCAGTGTCCCTTCAACGGGCGTGATGAAGTCGTCCGAGAGACGGGCTTGCCAGATGCAGTTGCCGTCGTTGAAGCGGACGAAGAAGATGTAGGCAGTGCTGTCTTCGTCGATGAAGACATGCGAGTCGATGCACTTCTCGTCGCCGAGCAGTTTCTCCATCTGATAGGAGCCGACCTGCGTGAAAGGTCCTTTGGGCGAGGAGGCTGTGGCAGCGTAGAGGTGCTCGTTGGCGGAGTAGTACATGATGTACTTGTCCTTGACATGATAGACTTCCGGTGCCCAGAACCATCGTGTCTCGGTCGTGTTCGTCTTGTTCAGAGCCAGGCCTTCGTACTTCCAAAGGCGAAGGTCGTTGCTTGTATAGCATCGGATGCCGTTTGCGTCGTTTGTGCCGTAGGCGTAGTAAGTGTCGCCTTCGAGCAGGATGTAAGGGTCAGCCAGAGGTACCTGGCTCTTGCCGCCCTCGGCCAGTACGAGGGAAGACAGGAGTAGTAATGCTCCTGCAAGAAATGTCTTGGTCATCATATCTCTTTACCTTAAAAAGGCATCAGGCAGAACATTCTGCCCGATACCCGATGTTACTTGACTTCCCAACCTGCAGCCTTGGCCATCTTCTTGCAGATTTCTGTATTGTCGAAGCGGCCATGGAACTGTTCTGCACCGACGCCAATGGCGAAGGCGGGCACGTAGCCATTGCTGTGGCCACCGCTCTGCCAGCCTATCAGGGCGCATTCCGAGATGACATGCTTCACGGTGCCTGCCAGACGTCCGCCGCCCTTGCCTTCCTGAAGTTCCTTAAAGGAGCGTTCCAGACGGGCTGTCTGGTCGTCGCTGACCTGTAAGGCGTCCCAGAAGCCGAAGTTCTCGGTGAGGAATTTCTTGCATTCCTCCCAGGTGAAAGCGTCGCCCATCTTCTCCTTCTTGGCGTTCAGTTCGCGCTCCAGCTTCACGGCACTCATGCGTTGCGAAGCGACAGCCTTGAGGTTCAGCTCGTAGGGACCTTTGCCGAGGGCAAGACCACCCGTCTCGTGGTCGGCGGTGATGACGATGAGCGTCTCGTCGGGGTGTTGCTGATAGAACTCGTAGGCCACCTTCACGGCGTTGTCCATGTCGATGAGTTCAGTGATGAAGACGGGGTCGTTGGCGTGGCAGCCCCAGTCAATCTTGCCGCCCTCGACCATGAGGAAGAAGCCGTCCTTCTTGTCCTGCTTCTTCATGAGGAAGTTGATGGCAGCGCGGGTGATGTCCTGCAGCGTGAGGTCGTTCTTTGTGCGGTCGATGGCATAGGGAATAGAGCCGCGCTCCACCTTGCTGGCTTCCTCTGGCTGGAAGAGAATCATCTTCTCTGCCTTCTTGGCTTTCTTCTGATACTCTTTGTAGCCGCGCACGATGGTGAAGCCTCCTTGCTTAGCCTGCTCGTAGAGGTCGGGGCCGCCATCAGGGTTTTCGGGCTTGTTGAAGTCCGATGCGCCAAAGAAGTCAACGTCGGTCTTCGTCAGCTGTTCACCAATCTTGTAATACTCGTTTCTGTGTCCGACGTGTGCGTAGAAGGCAGCAGGCGTGGCGTGATCCACGCTGACACTTGTCGTGATGCCCACGGCAGCGCCAGCCTCGCGAGCCCAGTCGGCGATGCAGGTGACGGGTGTCGTCAGGTCCTTCAGCACGCCCAGAGCGCCGTTCTTCGTCTTGTTGCCAGAGGCCAGAGCCGTGCCGCCCGCTGCGGAGTCGGTCACGCCGTTTGTAGCGCTCTGCGTGTTGATGAGGCCTACGTAGGGGAAGCTCGGGAAGCAAAGTTCCTGAATGCCGATGCGACCTTCGAGGGCACCGAGGTAAGTCTCGGCTGCATTGACTTGATTGACGCCCATGCCGTCGCCAATAAAATAGAATACATATTTAGCCTTGCCTTCTGCAAAGCATGCGAGAGCAACCAGCAGGATGCTCAACGTGGAAAAGATACGCTTCTTCATGTTTGTTTTTATTTAGGTTATAATTTAAGAATTTTCTTGCCGCCAACAATGTAGATGCCTTTCTGTAATTGTCCATTGCCCACCTTTCTGCCTTGAAGGTCATAGACGGTATGCTCGGTGCCAGGTGTTGGATAATGTCCGATGACTTCGATGCCGTCGGCTGTCTGTAGGGCTTGTTCTGCTCTTTCAATGGCTTGGCTAAGTGATTCCCGAGCTTCTGCTGTGACACTGCCTTTGGCGATAAGCGTGCGCATTGACTGCAATTCTGTCTGTAAGGCATCGAAGGCTTCCTTCACCTCGGGCTTCTGGTAGTATGGCGATTCTGCCTCGTCGATGATGGCTTCGTGAATCTGGAATTCGCTCATGGCAAAGACGCGTCCGTTCTCTCGGTTGCCGATGGTTTGCATGACTTGGAAACGCAATACGCGCGAATCGCCGTCGGTGAAGATGACAGGCGAGAGGTAGTTCTCGCTGATGTCTGTTGGGAGGTTTTCCTCAAGGTGAGCCACAGGCAGGAGGTTTCGCGTGGAGTTAGAAGCAGAGACGATGATGTCCGAAGGAATGTCGGTCAGGCCATACTCGGCGTTCTGTGAAGGTGTGAAGCTGAAGGCAAAGGCTTTGACGGCAGTGCCTAAACGTGCCTGAATGTAGGACATCTCGTCGGGCCATACTATGTTGCTGTACCATGTCTCGTAGTATGTACTGGTCTTGTTGTCAATTAGCTTGGCGAGGTTATGTGTGGCCTGCTGTGTGGTGTTGGCGTTGGAAGTGAGAACCGAGCTGGTGCGCACGAGTTTTGTGTCGATATTCGGGTTTGCCACGAATGCCTTGGAATAGGTCTGCATGCCTTGCAGGAAAAGGAAGTCGGGCGTGTTCTCGTGGGCTGCCTTTCCTGCTTCGGAAGCCAGTTCGCGGAAGACGTTCTCGTCGGGTTTCAGGTAGTTGTTGTTTCGCAGCTGGAATGTTGATGCTGTGCCGGACGTACTGAGGAGTGCGACGGGCACTTCGGTAGTTGGCTTGATGCCCACATACTTGCCTTGCACGCTGATGGTGAATCCTTTGCTGCTGCTGATGTAGTTTATGCTGACGGGCATCGGGATGTCGGAAAGAGTGGCGTTAGCGCCCGCAACAGACAGATACTTCTTTGCGCCAAGGTTATAGAGGTAGTTTTCGTTGTACTTGTCGGAATGCAGTATCATCCAGTTGCATCGTGGGTCGCTGACATGGCACTTCTTTCGGTACTGTTCGAGTGCTGCGGAGGCCCCGGATGCTGCGATGTCAAGTTCGTCTTGGTCGTTTGCGATGAGGTCGCCAAAGCCCGAGATGTTGTGCAGTTGATAGACTGCCAGGGGGGTGAAGTGCTCGGCTCTGTCGAGGACGCCGTAGGTGAGGGGTTGAGCTGTGGCGCCTATGTTCTCGATTGCCTGACGCAAGGCTTCGGTATCGGTGCAGGTGCCGTCGGCATAAACTGTTGCCAGCGGCTCCAGGTCGGACGGGGCATATCCGCCCCAGGCGTCGGACTCGTCGAAAATCTGCTGGGCAAGTTCGAGCAGGCTTTGGAGCCTGTATTCGTTCTTAAAGTAGAGTTCGTTGATGAGAAGATTGTTGCCGTATCCTGCCGTGAAGCGCAGGCGGAAGTGTTTGCCTGTGACGGGTTGCGGAAGGAATACGGTGGGGTATTCTGAATCTTCGACGTTAAGGCGTGTGCCGGCAGAAGTCCAATGGGTTCCGTCGTCGGAGACATATACTGTCACTTGCTTGGCACGATATGTGCTTTCTCGGTTCTGGAAGAGGCCAATGGAGCTGACGGTGACGGGTTCTGGGGCTTCGAAGGTGAAGGTGTGAGGGAAGCCTACGGAACCGTTCTTCCACTTGTTGTGGTAGTAGGTGCTCTTGCTGCCGTCGAGTATCATGGCGGCACGTCCGTTGTCGCCTTCTCCCACTGTCTCTTCGTCGCTGTAGGAGGTGAGTTTCCAAGTGGCGGGGTCTGAAACGGTGCGTGTCAGTTCGACGCGCGACAGCAAGGTTTTTGTCTGATAGTGCAGCACGCCTTCATCCACTCGGTGCTCCAATCGGGCAATGTCGATGGTATCTACCCAGGGCATCTGCCCCATCTGAGGTGCTTCGCAGGTGCTGGCGCTGTCGCGTTTGCCCATGTAGCCTCCGGTTTCCAGGTAGAAGGTCTTGTCGAAGAGTTGTGTGACGCCATGTCCGAAGTCGTAGCGCGAGTTGCGTTGGTTTTTGCCCTGTGTGTTGCCGAAGCCTGCATGGTTCAAAGCATACCATTGTCCTGTTGAGGCAGAACGCATGGCTCCGTTGCGGAAGTAGCAGCGTCGCATCAGGTTTCCTCCTTTTTCGCCGAAGTTCTCGAGGAAGCTGTAGATGCCGCTTGTGAGGCGGTTTGCTCCTGCCATACGCAGGGTGCCCATGTAGCGCCAGTCGGGGTCTTCTGCGTTCTTGAACCAAACGGTCTGCAGTGTGCTCTCGTACTCCGAGATGGTTCCGTCCGGGTTGGTGACGCTGATGATGTCGGGTCGCACGTTGTAGAGGAACTGCACCCAGTGGTCGAACTCCCAGAAGTCGTCTCTGTTGTAGCGGATGCTTGAGCCTGTTCCCTCTCCTCCGAAGCGTGTGGCGTAGGCTTCCGGTCCGAGGTCAACGGCAGCGGAACGCATGATGTCGGGCAGGTTCTTGTCTTTATCTACGTCGCCATTGTCCCAGACGGAGAAGAGCACGGTGTGTCCGTAGCTGCCGTCGGCGCGATTGGGCATCTGTATGCCTGAGTACATGCCGTCGGTGCCAATAGCCATCTGATAGGTGGCGGGCTGCTTGTATTCGCTGGGATACATCACTTCGAGGTACGTCCAGTTGTAGCTTTGTCCCGATGGTGCTCCCGGGACTTGTGTACTCCACCAGAGGTGGACGCTGGGTGCCATGAATATCTCGGAGTCAGTGATGCTGAGGGTAGAGGTGCGTTGGAAGAGGAGCAGGTTGAGGCGGTCCAGGTTGTTTGTGCCGTTTGGACAGGTTAGTTCGAAGCGGTACCACCCGTCGAAGGGCATTTCCGTGTCGGGCATTATTTCCAAGCTTTGCTGTGCCGTGGTGCTTTTGGTGCTTGTTGCGGTGTTGTCAAGTACGACGGTGCCCGTCTCGGGATGTACGATGCGTAGGCCGAAGGTGACTTTTCTGCCGCTTTTGCAATTGAAGAGTGCGTCGGCTCGGACGTGCCCTGTGGGGAAGTGGATGCCATAGACGAGGACTGTGCCCTCGGGGTATGTCCAGTTGATGTACGTGTTGGAGCGTTGGCTCCCTGTTGCTTCTCCGTGAAGCTCACGATAGTGTCGGGCAGGCCAGATGGTGTCGGTTTTGGCTTGCCAGTCGGTGGCGAAAGTTGGCAGGGCTGTTGCCAGTGCCAAACTCATCATTAGTAGAAATCTTCTTTTCATGGTAGTGATATTATTAGTTAGATGAATTTATTACATTCTATCCGTGCGAAGTTACTATTTTTTGCTGTAAGTGCAAAGGATTTGAATGTTTTTTATTGCAATCCTCTAAACTTTTGCGGCTTGCTTCTTGTTTTCGGGGCTTGGATAAAAGCATTTAAGTTCTGCAAGAAGACGTCTTGTTTCAAAAAAGACATCGCACGTCATCCTAATAAACGAGGCACGCTCTTATTGCAATAAAGGCACGCTCTTATTGCAATAAAGGCACGCTCTTATTGGAATAAGACCATGCCTTTATTGAAAGAACCCCCGTGCCAGGGAGGATAAATGCTACAGTTTCTCGTAGCCCCAGTCGTCGATTGCTTCGCTACAGTGTTCGTTGACGAGTTGGATGGTGCGCGGCTCGTACTGGTATTTGTTCTTCTTGTAGCCTTTCTTGCTTTCGATGTATTTCTCGATGGCGGACTTTGCTTCGTCCCATCCTGGGATGCCGAGCTTGCGGTAGATGTCCTCTGTGATGGCAAATGCGTCCTTCTCGACGTCTTCGAATCGGACTTCGTAGAGTCTTCCTTCGGGAAGGAGGGCTTTCTGCTCTTTGTATGCGCGGTAGAGTTCGGTGTAGTTGCGCAGGATGTTCTGCTCCATCTCTTCGTCGGTGATGGTGTGGAACTGCAGGGGTTTAATGGTGTCCGTGAAGAAGGAGCGTGTGCTTTCGAAGACGGTGTACGGGTTGCGCATCAGGAAGACGAAGCATGCCTGGGGAAAGAGTTCGGAGAGGGCTTTGATGCGGCCTGTGTGCGGCGGGTTCTTGCTGAGGAACTGAGTGCCGCCCGTGTTCCAGAGGCTTATCTTGACGAGTTTCTCGAAGGTTTGTTTGAACTCCTGCAGCTCGTCTTGCTTGATGTCTTTGAAGGTGAGGAAGCGGTCGCACCATTCTTGCATTCTTTCGGGGAAGAACCAGAAGTTGTAGTAGTTGCAGGCAGTCATGTTCGAGAGTGCGAACTCTTCTTCCTGCGGGAGGTCCGGTGCGAGCTCCATGTTGTCGGTAGGGCGTTTGCTGGGCATCACCATCTTCATAATGGGTTTGAAGAAGCCTTGCATTGCCATGATGTAGTGTGGGAAAACGGTCTGATAGGTGGTGGTGTAGCCGAAGTGTTTGTCCTGCGCGAAGATGTTGTGGAGGAAAGTAGTGCCGCTTCGCCAGTGCCCGAGGATGAAGAGTGGGTCGTTCTGCAAGGGCTTGTTTGCGAGTTGCTTACGGTACTTCCTTTCTTGCAAAGCTGCAAGTGGGCTCAGCATGTGGCAGATGGACTTCGTGAGGATGAATTTCGCCTTTCTGTCGGGAGCGATGTGCTGTCCTGCAGACAGTGCTTTGAATGTTTTCCAGTCAGCTCCTACAAGGGTGTTGACGGGAAGCGTGTTGAAGTTGAATAGACCCATCTCTTATTTACCATTTAAACATTTAACCATTTACCAGACCCACCCCGACCCTCCCTTAAAGGGAGGGAGTTCTCCCCCAAGACCCTCTCTAACTCCCTCGTAGCCTCTCCTAAATCCTCCCCTAAAGGGAAGGACTTGCAGGGGCAGGACTCCCTCCCTTTAAGGGAGGGTTGGGGAGGGTCTTTTTTTCACCTTTACTTCAATCCCTTGCCTGCTGAGTTCCTTGACAGCTGTCTCGATGGCCTGGTAGTGTTCGGGGCCGATGCCAAGTTTGGGGAGGTCGAGCGTGGGGAGGTCTTCGTGCAGGAGGTTTGCCTCGTCGAGCTGCTTCTCTATCATGCCCACGGCGCAGGTGTTGTTCGTGATGGGGTCGATGAGGATGAAGGCTCCCGTGGCGCGGTTCATGGTGTAGGGGTCGAAGAAGAGTGTCTTGGCTGTCGTTATCTGCACTTGCCCGATTTCGTTGAGTTTGAAGTCCTGTCCGGGCAGGTGCTCCATCGTGTTGACGTCGATGCGGTAGTCGATGGCGCTGACGGTGGCGCGGGTGGTGTTGGTGTTGGCTTTGAGGAAGAACTGCTTGTTGCGGTCCATGGGTTCTTCGTCCATCCAGACGAGCTTCGCCTGCAAGTGCCTTCCGACGAATGGCAGGTTGTCGGGCTTGACGAGCATCTCGCCTCGTGAGATGTCTATCTCGTCTTCGAGTGTGATGGTGATGCTTTGTGGGCAGAAGGCATAATCCAGCTCGCCGTCATAGGTGACGATGCTTTTCACGCGGCTTGTCTTTCTGCTGGGCAGAGCCATGATTTCGTCGCCCTTGCGGATGATGCCACTTGCCACTTTGCCCGAGAAGCCTCGGAAGTCGAGGTCGGGGCGCAGCACGTACTGCACGGGGAAGCGGAAGTCCTGCATGTTGCGGTCTTGGTCGATGGGGACTGTCTCAAGGAACTGGAGTAGGGAGGTGCCTGCGAACCAAGGTGTGCGTTCGCTCTTCTCCACTACGTTGTCGCCCTCCTTGGCCGAAAGGGGGAAGCAGGTGACGTCCTCTATGCCGAGCTGAGTTGTGAGCCTGAGGTATTCGTCCTTTATCTTGCAGAAGACCTCTTCGGAGAAGTCCACGAGGTCCATCTTGTTGACGGCAAGGGCGATGTGCTTGATGCCGAGCAGCGAGACGAGGAAGGTGTGGCGGCGTGTCTGTGTGATGACGCCTGTTCGGGCATCGACGAGGATGATGGCGAGGTTTGCCGTCGAGCCGCCTGTTATCATGTTGCGCGTGTACTGTTCGTGTCCGGGTGTGTCGGCAATGATGAACTTGCGCTGGTTTGTGGAGAAGTAGCGATAGGCCACGTCGATGGTGATGCCTTCCTCGCGTTCTGCCTTCAGTCCGTCGAGCAGCAGCGCGTAGTCTATCTCGCCGGCGCCAGCGTTCCCCACTCGCATCGAGTCGCGCCGGAGCGCCTGGAGCTGGTCTTCGTAGAGCTTCTTGCTGTCGAAGAGCAAGCGCCCGATGAGTGTTGACTTGCCGTCATCGACAGAGCCTGCGGTAAGCAGACGCAGGAGCGACTTCCGCTCGTCGGCGTCAAGATATTCTTTTATGTGTAACTTGTTGTCTTCCACGATTGTTTTCTATTGTTTCGACATCCTGATGATTCGATATCTCGTTATTACGACATTACGTTATAACGTTATAACGACTTTTCTCTAAACTCTAAACTCTAAACTCTAAACTCTCAACTCCTTAGAAGTACCCTTCGCGTTTCTTCTGTTCCATCGATGCTTCCTGGTCGAAGTCGATGACGCGGGTGGTGCGTTCGCTCTTGGTGGTGGTCATCATCTCCTCGACAATCTCCTCTATGGTGGTGGCGTTGCTCTCCACGGCGCCTGTCAGGGGCCAGCATCCGAGGGTGCGGAAGCGGACCATGCGCATGTGTATCTTCGGCACGAGTTCCTTGGGCAGACGGTCGTCGTCGGCCATGATGAGGTTACCGTCTATCTCTACGCAGGGGCGCTCCTTGGCAAAGTAGAGTGGCACGATGGGGATGTGCTCGAGGCGTATGTACTGCCAGATGTCGAGCTCCGTCCAGTTGGAGAGGGGGAAGACGCGGATGCTCTCGCCCTTGTGGATGCGGCTGTTGTAGATGTCCCAGAGTTCTGGGCGCTGTTTTTTGGGGTTCCACTGATTGAACTGGTCGCGGAAGCTGAAGATGCGTTCCTTTGCCCTGGACTTCTCTTCGTCTCGGCGTGCGCCCCCGAAGGCGGCATCGAACTTCCACTTGTTCAGTGCGTCGAGCAGGGCTTTTGTCTTCATCAGGTCGGTGTGCACCTTGCTTCCGTGCGTGAAAGGTCCCACTCCAGCGCGAAAGGCTTCCATGTTGCTCTCCACGATGAGGTTCCATCCGCGCTCCTTGGCGTAGCGGTCGCGGAACTCAATCATCTCGCGGAACTTCCATTTCGAGTCGATGTGCATCAGCGGGAAGGGCACCTTGCCGGGGGCGAATGCTTTCTCGGCGAGACGCACCATGACGCTGCTGTCCTTGCCGATGCTGTAGAGCATGACGGGGTTCTCGAACTCTGCCGCCACTTCTCGGATGATGTGAATAGACTCTGCTTCGAGCTCCTGCAAGTGGCTTAAACGATATGATTCCATCTTTTTATCATTGACCTTTATTCTCCACCTTCGCGGAGGATTTGCCTGCTTTCTCCCCCATGTAGGGGGGAGTTTGAGGGGGCTTCCCCTCTTTTGCGCCGCAAAGGTACGAAGAAAAAATGGAATGGCAAGCGCAGCAGTTGGAAAAAAAGCGCGAGGGGAAGATATTTATTGATGCGCGAGGAGTTTCTGTACCGTGCGACACAATTAGCCCAGGGCGCTGCCCTGGGCTAATTTCTTTTGTCCTTTCAGGACGTTTTTCTGACAGACTACCTGCCCCCTGTCTGCCATCCCCCCTTGGCGTAGCCAAATGGTCAATGTTCAATGGTCAATGGTCAATGAAAAAATGGTCAATGGTCAATGAAACATTACTCCAACCCGTGGATAGTGTCCTCGTTCTTGATGACCTCGATGGCGTCGCTGATGGCAGAGCGTCCGGGAACGAGCTGGAAGGTGGCGTCCTGTCGGAGGTTCTTGAAGGACTTTCCGGGCGTGAAGCGTACGGTGACGGCCTTGATGTTGGCAGCGGTGAACTCGTCGGGCGCCGTAGCGCCTTCCGTGTTGAGCTCCACGTGGAAGCTGCCGAGTTCGCCGAGGTTGACCTTGTTGCCGAGGAGGAGTTGCTCGCGTAGGCAATCGACGGCTTTCGTGAGCACGGCGGCGATGTCGGCGCGGTCGTAGGTGCAGCCGTGGTCGGAGATGTGCTTGGCGAACTTGTTGAGGTCGAGAACCTCGTGTACCTGTGCGGTGCCGTAGGCTTTGGTTTCGGTGATGTCCTCTTTCTTCGTTCCTGGGGTGGTGGACATGATGACAATGCTGTAGTTAATCATAGAGCCCCTCTCCCGTCCTCCCCGGGGTGGGGGAGGAGTTTTGTATTCCGCGGAGAGGATAGCGGGTGCTAAAGTGTTTTTAATGGTGTTAAAGTCGCTTGTGATGTTGGGGAATTTCGCGTGCCATGTCGGCCGTACATACACGTTTTGTTCCTTTCTCATTCACGCTACAAAGGTACGAAATAATCTAGAATTGCGCAAGTAATTTGGCAATTATTTTCACTCGCCATGAGTAATTTTTTTGAGTTTTTCGGTGGGACGAAGAAAAGAGGAAAGGCGGAAAGGCGGAAAGTGGACATTAATCAATTTCAATTCATAATTCTTAATTCATAATTATTAGTGCGGTAGCCAATCAGTTGAATCTGCTGTATGTTATGTCACACAGAAAGCACGGTTCCGCCTGCGCCTGAGCGAAGCGAAGAACTGTGGTCGACGGCCCGAAGGGGAAAGTCAAATCACAGAAAATAGATTTCATATGAAATCTCAATTCGTTAAATTCGTTTTAATTCGTTGTTGAAAATATAATCCGTTAAATCAACTAAATCCGTGGTTTAAGATACTTCCGAAACTTAAATTATTTATTATACTATTATAACAATATATCCTTAATTATTACCTGTTTTTTTGTCACCCAAATGTATTAATGTCCACTTTCCGCTTTTCCGCCTTTCCTACTTTCTAACTTTTTCTGGCAGAAGATGCTTGCAATTGAAAACTTTTCGTAAATTTGCAGCGAAATAAAATATATCAAGAACTGACAAAATAAGAAAAACAAATAATATGAGCACAAAGGCTTTCCCTCGAACCTATAGGAATAACTCGATGTACGCAGAAGATAAACTGCCATACATAGATGCTTTGGCCCTTACCATGCAAAAACATCTTTACACGAAAAAAAACGCAGTCTATTACTTAGCGGGCACAATCGAGCTGTGGGACTTCATGTCACTCACACGGTGCTATATCATTGCATCTAGGTCAGAATTTGGACAATCAGACATAGAGACATATATCTCTAACATGAATGTCCCATATGCCCAAGTATTGGGTGGTGATGCGGTAAAATACACAAAAAACCTAGACCACATTATCTTGAACGGGACACCCGCAAATGTTCTCTCCTTTATGTGGGCTGCGTGGATATATGCTAAGGTGCTTCAAGAAGTTCGCAAAGATGACGAAAAGCCTTTGTGGCAAAGAGCTGCAGAACAGCTATATAACTCTATGGAGGATTTTTACGATAGCCCAGAAAACAAATGTTTTGGAGATGACAACAGGCTTTTAAGTATAGCCGATGATGCAGTAAATACCATGAAGGGGTACATTGCAGAAAAATACCTGACAGCAAAAAACACTCAGGTACAGAAACCTGCACCTGCGGTAGAGCACCATGTACTTGCAAATGACGACACTGCCAAGCTCGAGTCTCGCATCGCGGAACTTGAGGCAGAGCTTGAAAAACTGCGTGAACAGGTGGAACACTTCAGAAACAAGGAGAAAGGAACTGCTCTGGGGCTGAACCAGGGACAGGCAGCCCTCTTCGGCCTTGCGCTGGCAAACACCTTTGACTTTAACTACACTAACAAAAAGGAGGAACTTGCCCCCATGCTTCACAAATTGTTCGGATGGGGACAAGCCAAGCTGAAAACCTGCCTTTCCACCCCATGCGACAAAGCGGAGCGCGACGAACTTGCCAACCTCTTCAAGGAACTTTGTCCACCTCTTTATAAGACCATAATGAACAGGGGCGAGTTACCCCAATAGGTTACCCCTGAGGTTACCCCCTTAACAAAAAAGGTTATCCATTCAAGTGGGTAACCTTTTTTATTTTATGCCATAAATCTTAGTATGTTGCCGTACCTTTGCAGTGTCGAAAGAGCTCAGACGACACAAACAAAAGTAATACATAATTTATTATTAAAGATGGCAACACAAGAACAAACTAAGCCCAAGCCTCGCAAGATGCGGGGAGTGGGAACGTACGAGGGCGATGATTTCACATTCCGCCCGTGCGAACAGGGTGAACCCACCCAACTGAACGTCAAGACCTGCAAAGGGGGCAAGACGTACGAAACAACAAGCGAGAAGAAGCCACAGCGCGTGGCGCACCTCTCGTGCCCTGCCGACACTGCCGACCTCTGGCGGGAATATACGGCACAACTCAAGAAGCTCGGCATCAAGCCTCTGACCACCCCGCAGCAGCCCGAAACGACGCGCGTCGTGAAAGAAAACGGCCTTGAGTGCTACCTCAACGAGCAGACGCAGGAGCTGACGGTGCAAACCACACTCTCGCTCCCTACGCACTTCCGCAACTGGCAGGCCGAACTGCTCCGGCAGGTGCAACTCGTCGTGAGGCGTCTGCCAGCAAGCGAGACTTTCAACAAGACAATTAACAATCTAAAAAATCAAGGAGGAACACGGAATGTTTAAGGTAACCTTTCAAGTAAGGACTTGGCTCCAGATGGAGCGCATGGGATGTAAACAATGGCATGAATGCCTCAAACTGGCAGCCCCCATTGTGGCAGAAGTACGACGCTTGCGCAAGCTCTACAAAGAGACAGGCGACAAGCAGTACAAGGACAAGGCAGACGAGAAGAAACGCTCGCTGCCGGGTGCCTGCTTCCAGGCATCGGGCTACGAAGAGAGTGTCGGCAAGAAGAAGTACAACAAAGGCAAGCGCGGGCGTTGGCGCGAGCAGATTCACGCCTACCTGTCGGGGCTTGCTGTCATCGACGTGGACCACTGCGGCAATCCGCGCGAAGTCTACGAGCGCATCACGAGCATGCACGACTTGAAGAAGCTGGGCATCCTGCTCGTCTATATCTCGGCAAGCGGCGAAGGGCTGAAGATTGTCTTCAAGGCTCGCCCCGAGTGGGGGAACCTCATCTGCAACCAGTACGAGATGGCAAGCCTGCTCGGCATACTCCAGTACGTGGACGATGCCTGCAAGGACAGCTCGCGCCTCTCGTACCTGACGGGCGAAGACGACGTGCTCTACATCGACGAGACAGAGCTGTTCGACGAGGAGGAAACTCTCTTCCCCGAGTCGGAGGAGGCTGTCAGAACCAACTACGACAAGCAGTTCGGAGAACGTTATAGGGAGGGCACAAATGGAAATTCCTCGCCTACTGTGCAACGATGGATTGACTACGAGAATAGCCCCTCTCCAACTCCCCCAAAGGGGGAGTGCCACAACGCCGCAGCAAATCCTCAGCCCAGCGAGGATGAAGCAGCAACTTCCCAGCCCAGCGAGGCAGTGGCCTCCCCTTTGGGGGAGGTCGGGAGAGGAGCTTCGGGGGCTTTCTCTGAGCGCGAACTCTCCATCATCAAGGCTCTCAACGCCTTCTACGGCAAGGAACTTGGGGAGGGCCAGAAGCACCCCACTTTCTGCCAGCAGACGGCACACTGGTTGCTGTGGCTCGTGGACAACAATCCCGAGAAAGCCACCCGCATGGCGTACCAATTGGACTACGTGAAGAACTGGAAGCCTCAACAGGGCGAGGTGGAAGAACTCATACAGAGTGCTGCCAAGAAGATGTTGCTCAAGCACACACCGAGTGCGCTTGCCGAGATACTCGAGCAGGCAGGCATAGACAGGGAAAAGAACACCTCCGATGCTTCCGACCCCATGAAGGACTTGCCCTTCGAGCATTGGTGCGACGAAATAGAAAGCCTCTTCGACAAGTTTCCCTGCCTGCGCGAGGTGTGCGAGCCACACCCCCGTCGCCTCTGGCCTTTCCTGCTCTTTGCTTCGGCTGCCATGATGGGCACGTGCATGACGCTGACCTACTACAGGTTCTATGCCGACCCTTCCATCCGCTCTCGCCTGAACTACATCGTCCTTGGCGTAGGCGACCCGACAAGCGGCAAAGGCACACTCTCGCGCCTGCAGGAAGTGCTGCTTGCACCCATCATCGATGCCGACAGACTGGCAGACGAGGCCACCAACGAGTGGAAGGAGAAGACAGACGCGTCGGGTGCAAACAAAGACAAGGAAGTACGCCAGCACATCTACAACCGCATGTTCGGCCCTCGTGCCTCGAACACCGAGTTCATCCGCTCCATGATGAACTACAAGACTTTCGTCGATGGCGAGGACATGAACCTCCACCTCATCACCGTTGACTCGGAGAAGGACAACAGCATCAACATGTCGAAGAGCGGAGGATGGCAGAACCGCGACATCATGGTGCTGAAGAGTTTCCACAACGAATTCGACTCGCAGCACTACTCTAACAAGCAGAGCGTAAGTGGCAGGTTCAGAGTGTATTGGAATCAAATAGAGACCTGTACGCCGCCCACCTTGAAGCGCCTCGTCAACGAGCGCAACTTCAACTCGGGGCTCGACACCCGCATGGCAACAATCCCTATGGGCAAACCCGACTTCGACATGATACCCCTGGAGAACGACCCAGGCAAGTTCATTGCAGCAAACGAGACGCTACGAGAGTGGAGCTACAAGCTCGACCAGCGCCAAGGCGAACTGCCCGTCTGGCCTCTCGTGGAGCACGTACACAAGTGGTGCGACGAGAGACGTGCCATAGCGGAGTTCAACGACAAAGACCAGGCAGACTGGCTGCTCATCAAGCGTGTGCCGTATTACGGACTGAACGTGAGCATCCCCTACATCGACATGCGTCATTGGCAGGAGCGCGAACAGACCGGCACGTACATCATCGACGATACAGACCGCCGACTCTGCGACCTGGTGCTCGACATTCAGTACCGCACTCAGCTTCACTGGTTCTACGAATTGCACCGCAAGTACTATTACGACCAGGAGCACAATGCAGCCCTCCAGAAGCGTCGCACAAACAAGTTCCTGGACTGCTTCCGCAAGCTGCCCGAAGAGTTCAACAACGAACAGTTCGCCCAAGTCTTTGGCTATGCCAACACTCACGCGGGGCAAAAGACGCTGGTACGTCTCCTCGAGGACAAAGCCATAGAACGCACCATGCGAGGCAACTACAAGAAACTCGTCTGCGAACTGTGAAAAGCGGAAAGGAGGAAAAGCGGAAAGTGGACATTAATCAATTTCAATTCATAATTCATAATTCATAATTCATAATTCATAATTAAGGCTACGCCCTAAGCTTTACGAAGGAAATAATTGTGAATTATGAATTAAGAATTATGAATTAATTTATGTCCACTTTTCCGACTCTTTCGGAGCACCTGCACACCAATCCTGCGGGTGCTCTTTTCAGTGTACCCCCTCCCTACGAGGCAGAACCCGCAATCAATGCCACTACGGCACGCACTTCCTCTTCGAGCGTCATCTGGCTGGTGTCGAGGCAGAGGTCGGGATGCTCGGGAGCTTCGAACGGAGCACTGATGCCCGTGAAGTCCTTCACCTCGCCCCGACGGGCACGGGCATAGAGCCCCTTCACGTCCCTGCGCTCACACTCGCTGAGAGGCGTGGAAACATACACCTCGCGGAAGTCCTTCTCGCCGATAATCTTGCGAGCCATCTGCCTAAGCTCCTCCGTAGGGGACACAAAGCAGGCTATCGTCACGATGCCCGTATCGACAAAGAGCTTGCCTATCTCCGCAATGCGACGTATGTTCTCGCGCCTGTCCTCGGCAGAAAAGCCCAGATTGCTGTTGATGCCAGCGCGGATGTTGTCGCCGTCGAGGATGCGGCACAGGACGCCTCGCCTGTGAAGCTCTCTTTCAACGCCGATGGCAACAGTGCTCTTGCCGCTGCCGCTCAAGCCCGTCATCCATATCATTATGCCCCGCTGACGCAGCAACTGCTCCTTGTCCTCGCGGGAAAGCATCTTGTCGAAAATTGGGAAAACATTCATATATTTACCATCTCTCATTTACCATTTACCATTTATCATTTACCATCTCTCATTTACCATTTACCATTTACCATTTATCAGTGCGGTAGCAAATTCTTCATTCTTCATTCTTCATTCTTCATTCTTCATTCTTCACTTTTTTCATTTTTCATTTTTCATTTTTCACTTTATCGGCCATATCATTGGAATTACGAATACACTGATAATAAACACGATGATGTTCAGTGGCAGGCCGACCTTCACATAGTCCGTGAAGCGATAGCCGCCGATGCCCTGCACGAGCAGGTTCGTCTGGTATCCTATGGGAGTGCTGAAGGCAGCGCTGGCGGCAATGCAGATGCAGATGAAGAAGGGCATCGGGTCAACCCCAAGCTTCTCGGCAACAGCCAAAGCCAGGGGGAAGGAGAGGGCGGCGGCGGCATTGTTCGTGATGAGCTCCGTGAAGAGGTTCGTGATTAGGAACAGAATGGCAAGCATGGCATACGGACCGTGCTCCGTCTGTCCGATGGCGTCGGCACAGGCTATGATGGCGTCGGCAACGAAGTCGGCAAAGCCCGAGTTCTGCATCCCTTTGGAGATGGCAAAGGCACAGGCTATCGTCACAAGCACATCCCAACTGACATACTTGCTGTACCTTTTGGGATTGAATATCTTTGTCCAAGCCATAATAACTGTCGTAACGCAGACAAAGAAGAACATATCGAACTTGAAACCAGGCACTGCCTCTCTGACAAACGGCAGCTCGCCCACCGTGGCTCCCACTATCATCAGGACAAGCAGGACAAGGGCAAGATAGCGCTTCTTGTTGCCAAGCGGCATGCTGTCGGTGTCGTAACTGGAAATGAGGAATGCCGTCGATTCGCTGTACGTCTGCACAAACTTGTCGTCCGTCTCGAGCAGCAGCGTGTCGTGGTTCTCGAGAGGCATGTTAGGCCAGTCGCCACTGAGCAGCTCTCCACCTCTGCGTATGGAATGCACGTGCGCTCCGTAGTGGCGGTAGAAGTCGAACTCCCGAAGGCTCTTGCCAAGTCCTGGGAAACGGCTTCGCACCACAACCTCCACGAGGTGCACGCCCTCGGGCTTGTCCTCCCTGTCCGTCTCGCTCTCACGCGTGTCGGGCAGCAGGTAGTGACTGTAGAAGATAAGGTAGGCAAGACCTGCCAGGCAGATGAAGATGCCCACTTTGCCCAGCTCGAACATCGTCATCCCCTCTCTGCCCGAATCCTGGATCAGACCATCCACCACGAGGTTCGTGCTGGTGCCTATCAAAGTGCAGATGCCGCCCAGCACCGTTGCATAGCTCAGCGGGATGAGGAACTTGGTGTGCGAAAGTCCCACCTTCCTCGACCAGTTCTTGATAATGGGGGCAAAGATGACTACCACGGGCGTGTTGTTCAGGAAGGCAGAAAGCGCAGCAATGGTGGGCAGAAGCTTGGCATTGGCTTTCGTGGGCGTCGTCTGCTTGTTGGGCAACAGGCTCAGGATGATGCGCTCCATGATGCCGCTCCTTCTCACGCCTTCGCTGACGAGGAAGAGCAGGGCAACAGTAATCATTCCCTTGTTCGAGAAGCCTTCCAGACATTCTTTCGGCTGCAAGATGCCCGCACAAAGCATCATCACCATGCAGGAGAACAGGATAAGCCCCGGCCTAAGCCTGTCTGCTATCAATGCCCATATCATAAAGACAAGGCAAAAAGCTACGAAACATACACTAAAAGACACCATGGTCATTTACCATTTAAACATTTACCATATACCATCTCTCATTTACCATTTAATCATTTAACCATTTACCATTTAACCATTTACCATTTACCATTTCTCAGTTCTCCCCTTTGGGGGAGTTAGAGGGGGGCTATTGTTCTCCCCTTTGGGGGAGTTAGAGGGGGGCCTTACCTTTGGGGGAGTTAGAGGGGGGCCTTACCCAAATAACTCTCTCACGGCTTCTACCACCCGACGCACGGGCACGAGCTCTATCTCGTACTGCTTCTTGTCGAGCCCGTTCATGTTGTGCGAAGGAATAAGGATGCGATGGAACCCCAACTTCTGTGCCTCCGTGATTCTTTGCTCTATTCGCGACACGGGACGTATCTCTCCGCTCAGTCCCACCTCGCCTGCCATGCAGACATCGCCCTCGATGGGCATATCGCCGTTGCTTGACAGCACTGCTGCCACCACGCTCAAGTCGATGGCGGGGTCTGTCACGCGTAGCCCGCCTGCTATGTTCAGGAAGACATCCTTCTGTGCCAGCTTGAAGCCTACGCGCTTCTCCAGGACTGCCAAGAGCATGTTCAGACGTCTGCCGTCGAAGCCCGTCGTGCTGCGTTGCGCCGTGCCATACGCTGCTGTGCTGACCAAAGCCTGCGTCTCGATGAGGAAAGGGCGCACACCTTCTATCGAACAGGAGATGGCAACGCCCGACAGCCCTTCGCGATTGTCCGTCAGGAGCAGTTCGCTGGGATTGCTCACCTGTCGGAGGCCATCGTGCCGCATCTCGTAGATGCCCAACTCGCTTGTGCTTCCGAACCGGTTCTTGATGCTTCGCAGGATGCGGTAGAGGTGATGCTGGTCTCCTTCGAACTGCAGGACGACATCCACGATGTGCTCCAGCACCTTAGGTCCCGCCAGCGAACCTTCCTTATTTATATGTCCGATGAGGAGGATGGACGTGGCTCCGCTCTTGGCATACCTCAGCAGAGCCGCAGCGCACTCTCTTATCTGGGCAAGCGAACC
Organism: uncultured Prevotellaceae bacterium; assembly: GCA_946415695.1. Taxonomy (GTDB): domain Bacteria; phylum Bacteroidota; class Bacteroidia; order Bacteroidales; family Bacteroidaceae; genus Physcousia. The sequence goes on from CAMKTM010000007.1 coordinate 21,593, forward strand.
AGCTGACGACTCGACGGTTTCTGTCTGTATGGTTTGTATGGAGTCGATGACAACGAGGTCGGGCTGCATCTCTTCGATGTGCTGGAAGATTGTTTCGAGCGATGTTTCGCAAAGCACAAAGAGCCCCTCGTTCACAGGCCCCAGGCGGTCTGCTCTGAGCTTGATTTGCCTTGCGCTCTCTTCACCGCTGACGTAGAGGATGCGTCGTCCTTGCAGTTGCAGCACCGTTTGCAGCGTGAGTGTACTTTTGCCGATGCCTGGCTCGCCACCGAGAAGAATGAGACTTCCCGGCACAAGACCTCCGCCGAGAACGCGGTTCAACTCGCCATCGTTCATGTCGATGCGAGGTTCAGCACCGGCTTCTATTTGGTGGAGAGGGACAGCACCCATTCCTGATTTCGAGCAAGAAGGAAGATTGAAGCCCTTTCCTTTAGGGGAGGGTGGGGAGATGCGCATCTCCTTCATCGTGCCCCAACGATTACATGCGGGGCACTTGCCCATCCACTTTACACTCTCTTGCCCGCAATAGTCGCAGACATATACCGTCTTATCTTTTGCCATCTGACATAATCTTTCTCTGTCCTCTAATCACTTTTCGGCGACAAAGTTACAAATAAATCCTGATACAGCCAACCTTTGCGAAAGAAAAAGAGGACATGAAGAGTAATTGTAAAAAGAATGTCAGCATCATACCTCAAATGGGACATCAGCTAACAACGCGTGCCTCGTGGGCAATAAGAGCGTGCCTCGTTCTCGGCGCTCTAGCGCCAAGGCGCGCTTTTTATGCGCGGAAGGCAATAAGAGCGTGCCTCGTTTGCAATAAGGGCGTGCCTCGTTTGCAATAAGAGCGTGCCTCGTTGGCAATAAGAGCGTGCCTCGTTGGCAATAAGGGCGTGCCTCGTTGGCAATAAGGGCGTGCCTCGTTGGCAATAAGAGCGTGCCTCGTTCTCGGCGCTCTAGCGCCAAG
>CAMKTM010000008.1 GCA_946415695.1 uncultured Prevotellaceae bacterium
TGCAGTGCGTAGCCTAATTATGAATTGTAGATAATTCGTGATTCATAATGGTTTCATTCGCTTCGTTGCAGGGCGTAGCCTAATTATGAATTGGAGATAATTCGTGATTCATAATGGTTTCTTTCGCTTCGTTGCAGTGCGTAGCCTAATTATGAATTGGAGATAATTCGTGATTCATAATGGTTCCTTTCGCTTTGTTGCAGTGCGTAGCCTAATTATGAATTGTAGATAATTCGTGATTCATAATGGTTTCTTTCGCTTCGTTGCAGGGCGTAGCCTAATTATGAATTGGAGATGATTCGTGATTCATAATGGTTCCTTTCGCTTCGTTGCAGGGCGTAGCCTAATTATGAATTGAGAATTATGAATTATGAATTGACTTAAATGCCAGGGCGTACATCTTCATTTGCTTGAGCATGGCTCCGAGGCCGTTGCTGCGGGTAGGGGAGAGGTGTTCGCGCAGGCCTATCTGGTCGATGAAGTAGAGGTCGGCATCGAGTATCTCCTGCGGCGTGTGTCCGGAGAGGACACGGACGAGCAACGCCACGATGCCCTTCACGATGAGCGCGTCGCTTTCGGCGCTAAAATGCACCATTCCATCGATGAAATCGGCCTGTAGCCAGACGCGGCTCTGGCAACCGTCGATGAGGTTCTGCTCCGTCTTGTACTTCTCTTCCAGAGGAGGCTGCTCGCTGCCCATGTCGATGAGCAACTGGTAACGGTCCATCCAGTCGTCGAAGTCGCTGAATTCAGCGATGATTTCGTCTTGTATCTCGTTGATGGTCATCTTGTCATTTACCATTTAATCCCGTATGTTGCGTTGTCAACGCAACCACATTTACCATTTAATCATTTACCATTTAATAGTTTTTCCCTTTGGGGGAGTTTGGGAGGGGCTTGCCGTTTAATCATTCATTCATTTACCTTGTTCGTTGTAAATGAGTTGGGTGAGTGTCTGTCCTACGGCTTCGAGGACGTTGGGGTCGATGTTCTCCGGCGTGTCCTTCAGGGTGTGCCATGTCGGGCCAAAGCTGCTGGGGCCTTCGCGGTGGTAGGGTATGATGTCGATGCAAGGCACGCCCGCTATTTCGTTCACGTTGATGTGGTCGTCGGTGACGTAGCCGCCGTCGGTAAGCGGGAAGAACTGGCGATAGCCGAGCTGTCCTGCGAGCTGCCATACGATGTTGACGATGGGCCGAGCCACCTGCAAGCTGATCCCTTCGCGGGAAAAGGTGGCGCCGCGGCCGCCCACCATGTCGAGCAGGATGCCGTAGCGTGCCTTGTAGCCATTGGCACTGGCACGCTGAGCCCAGAACTTCGAGCCGAGACACCAGGTTTCGGACGCATCGGAACGGTCTTCTGCCCATTGCGGCGTGCCCAAGTCCTCGGCGTCAAAGCAAATCATGTCGATGCCCACCTCGACAGGACTTTCTTGCAGAAGCCGACATATCTCAAGCATGACGGCCACGCCGCTCGCGCCGTCGTTGGCAGCAAGGATGGGCGTGTGGTGGTTCGCCTTGTCGGGGTCGTTGTCTGCCCAGGGGCGACAGTCCCAATGTGCACATAAAAGGATGCGGTCGGTGTTGGCGGGATTGACGCGGGCAATGATGTTGCGGGCAGGAATTTGCGTGCCGTCCCAAATGGTGACGACGCCCGTCTGCTCTTCCACATCGGCACCAAACGCCTTGAAGCGCTCAACGATGAAACTGGCACAACGTCGTGCGGCATCGCTTCCCGTCACGCGCGGCCCGAACTGGCATTGCTCGTTGATGTAGAGCAAAGCGCTGTCGGCACAGAAGCGCGGACAAGGCGACAAGGCGATGGTGTCTGCTTGGGGATGCTTGCCCTTTTGCGTCTGCCCGTTGCAGGAGGCGAGCAGGAGGATGATGGCAGGAAGCCAGAAGAGAATATGTTTCATTTTTTTCTTTCCTTCGTTATCACGTTATATCGTTATTACGTTATGTCGTTATAACGGAATTTTTGCTGTGGCCATTGCCCTCAGGAAGTTGCCGCCCATGATGAGGCGGATGTCTTCCTCCGAGAACTGCCGGCGCAGGAGATGTCGCGTGAAGTTGATTATCTCGGAAGCGTCGGCCAGGCCTGGTACGCCGCCGTCGCCGTCGAAGTCCGTGCCGAGGCCGACATGTTCCACGCCCATTATCTTTGCCGCATGGCAGAGGTGTTCTATGGCATCGATGATGGTGGCTTGTCCATCTTTGCGAAGGAATCCGTTATAGACTGTTGTCTGTGCCACGCCGTCTGCTTTTGCCAAAGCCCGCATCTGGTCGTCGGTCAGGTTGCGCGGATGGTCGCAAAGTGCGCGGGCCGAGCTGTGGCTGCACACGATGGGCACTTTGCTCAGCTCCAAGGCATCGTAGAAACTCTTTTCTGAGGCATGGCTCATATCGACGAGGATGCCCAGGCGGTTCATCTCCTGCACGACCTGGCGCCCGAAGTTGCTCAGGCCTCCATGTTCTGCGTTGCCGCGAGCCGAGTCGCAGATGTCGTTGTCGCCATTGTGGCAGAGCGTCATATAGACGATGCCGCGATGTTTGAAGTGCTCGAGCAGGCTGAGGTCCTTGCCGATGGCATAGCCGTTCTCGATGCCGCGCAGGATGGCCTTCTTGCCTTGCGCCTTGAGGTGCAGGATGTCTTCCTTCGTCTGGGCGAAGCCCACGCGGTCGTTGTTTGCCTGCACCATCACTTCCATCTGCGTGAGCAGCCGGTCGGCCTTTTCCGTGGCGGCTTTGAAGGCTTCCGGCGTCCGTTCGCCTTGCGGCAGGTAGGCCACCATGATGGAGGCGTCGAGCCGTCCCTCCGTCATCTTTGGCAGGTTGACGAGCACTTTGTCCGAGCGTGTGCCGAACATGGTGATGTTCTCCTTGCTGTCGTCCGAGAAGAACATCGGCGTGTCGCAATGGCTGTCTAATATAATAGATGTGTCGTGGATGTGTTTGGCTTGTGCGAAGGTGCGTGCTTCGGTGTTGAGCCATCGGAAGACGGCCATCATGCTTTCATCGCCATTCAGGATGAAGCATTCGGGATGCCACTGTACGCCGAGCAATGCCTTGTGCTCTGTGCTCTCCACCGCTTCGATGATGCCGTCGGGACTTTTTGCCGAGACTTTCAGGTGCGGCCCGGGCTCGCTTACTGCCTGATGGTGGAATGAGTTGACGGGGAGCACTTGTTTGCCTCCGAAGATGCTTTGCAGCAGGCTTCCCTCCTCGAAGCAGACGGTGTGGGACGCGAAGTGCCGGGGCATGTCCTGCGAGTGCTTGATGAGGGGGCAGGGTGCAGGGTGCAGGGGGCAAGAGGAAACTTCTTGCCCTTCTGTGTCAGGGCTTTTCTCTTGCTCCTTGCTTCTTGCTCCTTGCCCCTCAAACTGTGTGTAGATGTCCTGAAAGACTTTGCCGCCGAGTGCCGCCGCCATCACTTGTATGCCTCGGCAGATGCCGAGCATGGGTATTTGCCTGTGGAAGGCTTCGCGAGCGAGGAAGAGTTCCTGTTCGTCGCGTTGTGGGCAGACGCTGTGCAGCTGCGGCAATGGTTCTTCGCCGAGGAGCAGCGGATTGATGTCGCCACCGCCCGAGAAGACGATGCCGTCGAGCTTGTCGAGCAGTGCGGTGAGCGCCTCTTTGTCTTTGTGAGGCGGGATGACTACGGGCGTGCCGCCGGCTTTGAGCACAGAGAGGTAATAGCCTTCGGCCAGCTCGCAGCCTTTGTCGCCGTAGTTGCCGGTGATACCAATAATAGGATTTACCATTTAATCATTTCTTGAAGTTTTTATTTAGGGGCAAGGGGCAGGGGGCAAGGGGCAGGAGGATAGCTGCGGGCGTTGGCGTTTGATTTATGCCTCATCGAGGGAGATGGCTTTCGGTTCGCTGTGTCCGCCGGCGATGGGCACTTCTTTCTTGATGCTTTGCCTGAGCGAGATGAGCGTTTCGGTGGAAACCACGCCGTCAATCTCCTGCAGGCGGTCGTTGAGCAATGTCATAAGATGTGCATTGTCGCGGGCATAGAGCTTGATGAGCATGGTGTAGGGGCCTGTCGTGAAGTGGCATTCCACTATCTCCGGAATCTTCTCGAACTCTGCTACGACGCTTTTGTACATCGAACCTTTCTCGAGCGTGATGCCAACGTAGGTGCAGGTGTTGTAGCCGAGGCACGACGGCTCGACATGGAAGCCGGAACCGATGATGACGCCGGCATCGATGAGGTGCTGCACGCGCTGGTGAACGGCTGCACGGCTCACGCCACATTCTGCTGCCACGTCCTTGAAAGGCAGACGCGCATTGCAGGAAATCATCTCGAGAATCTTTTTGTCTAATTCATCTACTTTTACCATGACATATTTAGTTTTTAGTTGTTAAATTGATAGCAAAGTTAAGAATTATTTTTCAAAGTGCAATGAATAAAGCGAAGAAAAAGCACAAAGAAGCGCCTTTTTGCTTTCATTTGTCAGTAAAAAGAAAGCAGGGAGCACCAATCTTTCCGTTGATGCTCCCCGCTTTTGCTTAATGTAACAGGAACTACCTGATGGCAACCTTTATCGCTTTCTCGCCAATTTTGACGATGGCTACGGAACCAGAATGGAGAGAGGTACTTATCGTGGCGCCGCCGCCAACAGCGATGGCTGAGCCTTCCTTCTTGCCGTCGATGCTGAAGATGTCAATCTGTGTGCCTTCATCTATGCCCTGTATGGAGATGATGCCGCCTTGTGTCTGAACGAGCACGGGCAAAGCCTTCACTTCGGCTACGGCGTCCTCGTCGATGAGGCCTTCCGAGCTTGGCTCTGCATCTATCCAGCAGAGTGTTGCATAGGCGATGTCGCTGTCGTCGTAACCGTCTCTGGTTGCATAGACGCTGATGTTGTAGGTGACGGTGAGGGTTACTTCGTTGCCTGTGCCGCTCGTGATGTCATCGTCCTTGATGCTGTACGAGAACTTCACGTCCTCTGTCTCGCAGTTGAACGTCAGCCTTCCGCCTGCATAGCTGATGGTGGGTGTGGCGCATTTCTTCACTTCGGGAATCGTGCCGTCGAGCGTCATAATGGTGCCGAAGCGGCTCCAGGGCTCGCTCTTCCTGTAGTCGTTGTAGGTTTCGGCGGGCACATACAACGTTGCATTTTCGAGGGGGACACCGTTGAAAGCAGTTAGGGATGCGTCAGGTACGTCATCTGCAAGGCACCAGACGTCTGTCAAACTCGTGCAACCCGAAAAAGCATTTGTGCCGACTTGGGTTATGCTTGACGGGATGACGATGGACTTCAGGTTGACACAACCAGAGAACTCCGATTGGCCTATTTGTGTCACGTTGGTAAAGTACAGCAACTCTTTGAACGAAGTGATTTTGGTGTTATCCTTGAATGCACGGCCCAAGTCTGTTACAGCAGCCACTTCATCAAAAGTCAGCATACCGTCGCCGTCGCCGTCAAAGTGTGCTGCACAAACGGCTCTCACCTCTGCATCGGCAAAGAAGATGAACGGGGAGTCGCCTTCCTCTACGACACCGCCACCGAACACTTCCTCCGTCCAACCTGTTCTGAGATAGGCATCGCGTGTTCCTTTCGGCACAATCAGCACACAACCTTCGGGAATATCTCTAAAGGCATCTAGGCCAAAGGCAAAGGGACTTTGTATCCTTGACACCACATAACCCAGATTGCTGCATTGGAAGAAAGCCATTTGACCGATATACGTTACGCCTTTGGGAATTATCGCGAGGGTCAGGTTCTTGCAATAGCCGAAAGCATAGTCACCGAGTGTGGTCACGTTATCGGGGATTGTGATGGCCGTCAGACCGTTGCAATAGGCATACGCATAACTGCCGATGCTCGTTACGCTGCTTGGGAGGCGCAAAGTGGTCAGTTTGCTTCCTTCGAAGGCACCATAGCCGATGCTGGTTATGCCGTTCGGGACAACTGTGTTCACGCAGCCGGCAACAAGTATGTTGCTACTGGTTTCGATGATGGCGTTGCAGTTGTCTCGCGAATCATAGTTTGTATTGCCTGCTGCCACCTCAATAGATGTCAAGGCTGAGCAACCAGAGAAGGCAGATTCGCCAATGGAGGTTACGCTCTCTGGTATGGTGACGGAAGTTAGAGTCCTGCACTGTAAGAAAGCACTCTCGCCGATAGAGACCACACCGTTTTCAATGGTCAGGGAGGCCATCATGGCGTTAGAAGCGAATGCCAGGTCCCCGATTGTGGTCACGCTGCTTGGAATCGTCAGAGAGTTTATGTCGCAATTGTCGAAAGCTCGGTACCCGATTGTGGTCACGCTGCCCGGAATGGTCAGAGATTTCAAATTGTTCATATAGAAGGCATAATCGCCGATGGCAGTCACACCCCAAGGGATGGTCACAGATTCCAAAGAAGAGTTTTCGATGAAGGCATAGTCATTGATTTTGGTTATGCCGAAGGGAATAACTATCTCCTTGACTTCCACTAATCCGTCTTCTGTTACCTCCTCTTCATCGTATTCTCCATCGTATTCTTCTGCGAATGTATAAATATAGTGTCCGCCGCACAAAGGATTCGCATAATCATTGGCAAAAGTAATGTTGCACCATGCGGCGATGTCCGGAATAATGACTCTTTCAAGGTTTACGCATTCTTCGAAGGCATCTCCGCCAATGATGTTCACACTGCTTGGGATGGCGATGGATGTCAGCTCCTCGCATCCTCGGAAAGCTTGGATTGGAATACCGGTCAGGCTCGTGAAGTACTGCAACTCGTCGAAGGACGTGATTTCGATGTTTTCCTTGAAAACTGTGCCCAAGTCCGTTACTTCGGCAGCCTCGTCCATGCTCAGCTCGCCGTCGCCGTCAGTGTCCCATTTTGCCACGCAAATGCTCTTCACTGCATCGTCGGCAAATGCGATGTTGGGGGATGGGCTGTCGTCTTCCACTACTCCACCCTTGAAGATATCCGCAGACCAACCGTTTTCAATGTATGCGTCGCGCTTGCCTCTTGGCACAGTCAGCACACAGGTGGAAGGAAGATTGTAGAAGGCATCCTCTCCAAAGGCAAAGGGTTTGCGAACCTTCGACACGACGGAAGTCAGTTTTCCACATTCCATGAAGGCATAGTTGCCGATGCTGGCCACGCCCTTGGGGATGGTGATGGAGGTGAGGCTGGAACACATCATAAAGACACCCGGGCCGATTGCGGTCAGGTTTTCGGGAAGTGTGACGGACTTCAAGCCCTGGCAGACGTAGAAGGCATAGTCGCCGATGCTGGTCACGCTCTTCGGGATGTCGATGGATGTCAGCTTGCCGCAATTATAGAAAGCCTGTTTGCCGATGCTGGTCACGTTGCCGGGAATGCCCACGGATGTCAGGTCTCCGCAGGAATAGAAGGCCTGTCGGCCGATGGCGACCACGATGTAGGACTTTCCGCCGTAAGTGAATGTGGCGGGAATCTCCACTTCGCCGCTGTACTTTGTGTCGCCGGAAGTCACTGTTGCTGTGTTTCCGGTCAGGTCGTAGTAGATGCCGTCAACCTTGGCATCGTAGGCGCTTGCCACCACTGGCAGCAGAACCAAAAGGACTAAGGTAATAAGTTGTTTCATATTATTAAATATTAATAATGTTTGATGCTGCAAAGATAATACTTTTTTTTTGTACATCCCATAGAAAAAGACCTTTTTTTTCATTGGTGTCCGCAAAAAGTTTTTTATCAGTCTTTTCGCTTTCATCCCACGGCAAGTTGTTTGCTTGTACATGTAAAAGCAATTGCTTATACATGTACGTGCAATTGCTTTTACATGTACAAGCAAAGAACCCCCTTCGGCTTAGTCCTCGGAAACCTCGGGAATTGTTGTGGATGCGGCCTCCTGATTCTTGATGTTCCGCGGGTGATGCTCGAGGATTTCCTGGCGGAGGTGGCTCTTGTCGATGTGCATGTATATTTCGGTGGTGCTGATGTCCTCGTGGCCGAGCATGGCTTGGATGGCGCGAAGGTTGGCGCCTCCCTCGAGGAGCTGTGTGGCGAAGCTGTGGCGGAAGGTGTGGGGGCTGATGTTCTTGCGGATGCCTGCCCGCTCGGCATATTCTTTGATATAGACGAAGAGGGAGATGCGGCTCAGGCGTTTGCCGCGCCGCAGGGAGACGAAGACGTAGTCCTCCTCGCCTGGCTTGACCGAGTAGCCCTGCCTGACGACGAACCATTCCCGCAGCTTCTGTATGGCATTTTCGCCGATGGGCACCAACCGCTCCTTGCGTCCCTTGCCGTGGACGCGGATGTAGCCTTCCTCGAGATACAGTTCGCTCAGTTTCAGCTCTACCAGCTCGCTGATGCGGAGGCCGCAGCTGAACAGCACTTCGATGATGGCGAGGTCGCGTACGCCTTCCGGCTTGCTGAGGTCTATGGCGGCCTCTATGGCGTCAATCTCCGGCAGGCTCAGCACTTCGGGCAGATGCTTTCCTCTCTTCGGGCTTTCCAGGAGTTCGGTGGGGTCGGTCTCCACTTCTTTCTCAAGGGTCAGGAAGCGGTAGAAGGAGCGCACGCCGCTCAATATGCGTGCCACGGAACGCGGCCCGACGCCGAGCTCCTGCAAAGTCTTGGCAAAGCGGTCCAACTGCTCGAGCGTCACCTTGCGGAAGTCGATGCCCTCGTCGGCATAATAGTTCAGGAGCTTCTGCAGGTCTTTGAGGTAGGCATCGAGGGTGTTCGGGGTGTAGGAACGCTCAAGCCGCAGGTACTGGAAGTAGCGGCGCAGGATGGCGTTGCCCACAACGTTCGTATTTGTCAATTCATAATGCATTATTCTTAATTCATAATTAGGGGTTGACGGACACTTCTTCACTATTTGCTGCAAAAAGAATAAAATAATTATGAATTATGAATAGAGAATTATGAATTATTTATTACCTTTGTAGCAGAAACTAACGCATTTCGACCACAAAAATACAACTTTATTATGAGAATTCAAATTATCAATGGTCCAAATCTTAATCTTTTGGGCGTTCGTGAACCGGAAATTTACGGCAAGCGTGCATGGGAAGACTATCTGAAGGAACTGCGTGCGCGTTTCCAGAAAGTACGCATCGACTACTTCCAGAGCAACCTGGAGGGCGAAATCATCAACAAGATTCAGGAAGTGGGTTTCGACCGCGACGGCATCGTCATCAATGCAGGTGCCTATACGCACACCAGCATCGCCATCCTCGATGCACTCAAGAGCGTGAGCACTCCGGCAGTGGAGGTGCACATCACCAATGTCTATCAGCGCGAAGTGTTCCGTCGCCGCTCCATCATCAGTCCGGGATGTGTGGGCTTCGTCGGCGGCTTCGGCCTGGAAAGCTATCGCCTGGCCATCGAGGCCCTGATAGAAAAGGAAGCCCAGCCTAAGGAATGACGCTCGACGAGTACATCCTCGGCCACATCGACGGCGAGGGTGACTACCTTCACGCCCTTTGGCGCGACACGCAGTTGCGCCTCTCCTACGGACAGATGGCAAGCGGCCATCTGCAGGGACGTGTGCTGAAGATGCTCGTGAGAATGGCAAAGCCGCTGAGGGTGCTCGAGTTGGGCACCTTCAGCGGCTATGCTACTTTATGTATGGCAGAGGGGCTTTCGGAAGAAGCCGAACTGCATACCGTCGAAATCTTTGACGAGAACGAGGACTTCCTGCGGCAATGGCTCGGGGGAAGCCCCTACAAAGACATGATACACCTGCACATCGGCGATGCCCTCGAGCTCGTTCCGCAGATGAACGAACGCTGGGACTTTGTCTATATCGATGCCGACAAGCGCGAGTATGTATCGTATTACGAAATGCTTCTGCCCTTGATGCGCCCGGGAGGCTTCATTGTGGCCGACAATACGCTGTGGTACGGCCATGTCCTCGAAGAGGCACGCGAGAGCGATATGCAGACGCGGGGCGTGCAGGCCTTCAACGACCTTGTCGCAGCCGACCCACGCGTAGAGAAGGTCATCCTGCCCCTGCGCGACGGGCTGACCGTCATCAGGGTCAAATAACTGTTCAGTCCTTATGACGAAGCGGCGTCATGCCGGTATGACGTTATTACGATATAACGAAATGTCGTTGTGCCGTCAATTGCTTACTCCTTTAGCTTTTCAACCTTGACGGGCGGCACGCCATAGAGCAGCCGCATTTCGTCGATGGGCCTTTGCTTTTCGATAACCGATGGTGGCGGAGGGCCGTAGAGCACTACGGGTTCGTTCTTGGGCGGCACAGACTTTGACGTTTTGCAGGAGCCGAAACCCAGCAGGGTGATGAACGACCCCAGCAGCAGCCGCCAGAATGAAAGGATTTTCTTAGACATGATGGATTTTTAGTGGTTAGAGGTTAGGGGTTAGAGGTTAGGGGTTAGAGGTTAGTGGTTAGTGGTTAGAGGATAGTTTTTAGAGGTGGTTAGTGGTTAGAGGTTAGTGGTTAGAGGATAGTTTTTAGAGGTGGTTAGAGGTTAGAGAATACCTATGGCTCCGCAATTCGCTTCCAAAACTATCCTCTAACCACTAACCTCTAACCTCTAACCACCTCTAACTTCCTCATGTGGCAAAGCAGCAGTCGGCCTTCGTTGTCGCGAAGGTGAAGTCCGCCGCCTTCGCAGTAGCGCCAATAGCGGCACTGCTTGCAGTCGCCTTGTTTCATCCAGTCGTGGTTGCGATGCGGCAGGAAGCGATGCTCCCAGACATCCATGAAGTCGTCCTCGTAGATATTGCCTTGCTTGTAGTTATGGCGGATGCTTGTGCAGGCACTGATGCTGCCATCCACGAGCACCGAGGCCACCGTCACGCCTGCCGCGCAGCGGAACATCCAGTCGCGCACGTCGCCTTCGTACGGTCCGAGGAAGCCTTCGCAACCGTAGGAGGCGTGTATCTTGCCTTCCCGACGTGTCTCCCGGATGAAGCCGAGGAGTCCTTTGAGTTGTTCTCCTGTGAGCTGCAAGTCCTTGTCCTGAGCAGCACGGCCCACAGGGAAGATGGTTGCCAGCCGCCAGTCTGCGACACCTTTTTCGATAAGGAAGTCACGCAGTTGCGGCAGCGTGTCGTAGTTATGCTGATGCACGACGGTCATCACGTCGTAGGCCAGCGTCCTGTCCGCCACAATCATGTCGATGGCTTGGCTTGCCATGCGGAAGCAGTCGGGATGTCGGCGCAGCCATGTGTGCTGCTCTTCCAGTCCGTCGAGGCTGACCGTTACGGAGCAGAGGCCGGCATCCTTCAGCTTTCGGAACAGTTCGGGCGTGAGGAACAGTCCGTTCGTTACCATGCCCCAGGGGAAGCCCCGCTCCGAGATGCCTTTGGCGCACTCCACGACGTCCTCCCTGACGAGCGGCTCTCCGCCGCCGAGGATGATGAAGACTTCGCTTGGGTTGCGCTTCTTTGCAATGCCGTCGAGCACGCGGAAGAAGTCTTCCCGAGGCATGTCCAAGCCCCTCTCTAACTCCTTCCCTTTAAGGGATGGTAGGGGTGGGTCTTTGCGGCAGTCGCTGCCGCAGTGGCGGCAATGGATGTTGCAGCGCAGGGTGCTCTCCCAGAACACTTGCCGGAGCGGATGTTCGCGCCTCAGGCTCTTGTTCAGCAGCCGGGCTGCCTCGAGCGCCAGCGTGCGCCGTATGCCGAGCTGTTCTTTTTCCGCGGCCCCCATATTCCTTATTATTTAACCACGACCTTCTCTCCGTCCATGATGTTCACGCCTTTGCGGGCTTTCTCGAGGCGCTGGCCTGCCAGGTTGTGGATAATCTTCTTCTGTGCGGCATTGGCATAGACGCTGTTGATGGCATCGGGATCGCCCTCTTCAATAGCGATGAGCCATCCAGACGTCACGTCGAGGCTGGGGTTTATCCAGTATGCAACAATGTAGTAGGCCTCTTTCTGTGCCACGCTGTGCTTCAAGATGATGCTGCCTTCTGTTCCTCTTTCGAGCCAACCATTTGGGTCATCGATGGTGGCATCGTCGTAGCCAATCCAGTTGCCGTTGACGAGCAGCTTGAACTCCTCATCCTTTTCGACTGCTATGGTGGTCACCCATTGGTTTTGGTAGTCACCGGGTATCATCTCCGGAGCATTCCAGTTGTTATACGAGCCGGGTAGCTTAATGCTTGTAATATCTGGATAGTAACTGTACGTCTTGCCGTCAACGAAGGGACGCTCTTCGGTTTGCTCTGCAGTTTCCCATTCGTCGCCGCCGCCATTGTTCCAGATGATGTACTGCGGTTCCTGCTCTGATGTGAAGTTGTAAATCCATCTGCGGTTGAAGAAGCCGCCGCTGACCTCTACCTTTGTGCCGGGCCACGGGCCGCTGTGTTCTACAAGATTGCCGTTCCCGTCATAGCTGTAGGCATAGGCATAGACATATCCCCAGCCGCCCTTGTTGTCGAAGCTGACCTCGTAGGGATGCAGTTCGTCCAGGCTGAGGGTGTTGGTTGCAATGTTGGCTGTGAAGAGCAACTTGTATGAGCCTGTTGTCTCGGGTTTCCAATGTTGGTAGCCGTAGGTGGGCAGATGGTAGCCTTCCCAGTTCAAGTTGGTGCGCATTTTGTATTCGTAGGCATCGACAGGTATTTCTGTCACCTCGACGTCGAGCGATGCCTTGTAGAGGTTCTTGTCCTGCTTGTCCTGCTTCATAATGAGGTCTTCATCCCCGCTGAGGCCAGGAATGCTGCCCACGATGCCGTAGAGTGTCCCGTCTATTCTGAGGTTCCTGAAATTTATTTGGCCCTTCGTCTGGCGCTTGACGAGCATGCGCACCTTGACTATCTGTCCGGCATATTCTGGGAAGTTCACGCGGAAGGGTGTGAACTCGCCGTTCTTCCAGATGTTTACTGTCCCATTCTCGTCGGTGAACTCCGGCATGTTGTACTTGTTCAGGATGAGGATGTCGGTATAGGTGTTGCCGTCTGTGGTCAGTTGTATGGCAATCTCCTCGCCGTCTTCCATTGCCCAGTCGGTGGGCAAACGATTAAGTACGGCGTTAGCGCCAATCTCGACACTTAGCCAGTTGCTGTTTTTGTCAAGACAGATGTCCTGGGTCAGCAGCCAGCATTCGACAGGTTCTTCAGCAGAAGCCAATCTTACATCGTTATAGAAGTATAAATCTTTGTAATCTTCGACGGCCCAAAAGTTGCTTTCTAAGATCTCATCGGTTGTCCAGCCTAATGGCGGGCAATTGGAAGGCAGCCCCGATAATACGGGTTCCCACGGCAGTTCTGCTGCGGTTACGGCATTCATGTCGAGCCAAACGCTGGAGTAGTTGCCAATGCCATCGGTGCTCCATGCGCGGAAGAAATAGACTTTCCCTGTTTCGAGTCCGCTGACATTGATGGTCTCGCTGCTGCGGCCCACATAGACGACCTTGCCGCCGCCTTCTATCTCATCGCCGACACGGTAGGTGCCCGTTGGTGTGCCGAAGACGCCATAATACTCGGGGTCGCCCCACTTGTCAGTCCCTTGCACTTCGCTCATGGCAATGAGCATCTGTGTGCCGCTGTCCTCTGCCTTGAGCGTCAGAGAGTTCTTGTCGGCACTGGCCAAAGCCAGACTTGCAGGCTTGTCGGGCTTCATCGCAATCGTTCCGAAAAGGATGTCTTCGGAATAGAGCGGTCCGTCCATACACATGTTGTTGAAAGCGAAGACAAAGACGTTGTACGTGCCCTGCGACATGCCTTCCTTGCCGGAGAACTCGCCTTGGTCTGTGATGGCGATGACTTCGGCATTGCCTATGATGTCGCCCACCTCATATCTGGTTCTGTTGGCAGGGCGCTCGTAGAGCGTCTCTTCCGGAGTGGCCAGGACGATGTAGTGGTCGCCATTGCCCGTGGTGAACTTGCCGGAAATCTGGTCGGTGGTGGAAGTAAGTTCCAAGTTGCTGCCGGACGAGGTGGGCGTGGTGCATGGCTCGGGAGCCACGAAGGTATAGACCTGCCCGTCCTTGGGAAACTCGTCACGATTGTAACGGATGCTGCTGTCACTTGACGAGACGATGCTGCCGTCCCATGAGTGCACTTGCGCAAAGTCGGCGGGAAGCCCCAGGATGCCGATGCGGAAGAAGTTGCTTCTGCCGGGGTCTGCTGGTCTGAAGCCTTTGACCTTCATCTCGATGTTGTTGTCGTGCTCATAGAGCCGGTACTGCACGGTTGCTTTCGCACCGCAAAATTCGCCCTCGGTGCCCCAACCGCCACCATTCCGGAAGTCGATGTTCTTGTACTCGATGCACAGGACACGATAGCCCTCCTCTTCGCCTTCGAGCCAGTAACTGATTTGTGTGTCGTACAGTCCATAGACGCCATAACACGGAATTATGCCGAAGACGTCGTGGATGCCATCAGTGGTGAACAATGTAATATTGTGCTTGTGAGCCTCAGTGCTGATGAGTTTTGACGGCGACAACTGCACCATAAGGTCAGAGCCGATGAGGAAATACTTCATCCTCTGTCCGTTGTAGCGGAAGTCGAAGCCGATGGGGAAGCCACGGGCATTCTCGACAGGATCTTCCAGAACATTGCCTTCGGCATCGAACATCAGGCCGGCCAAGTCTTCTCCCGTGTACCCCTGAAGGTCAATGATGGTTGGCGGACCAGGTTCGGCCTCGACTCTCGTGGACACAGAATAGGCAATCATTTGTGCCTGTGCGCCCAGCACAGACAGGAGTGCCATCAGAATAAGGATAAATGTTTTTTTCATAATTATACAAGAATAATTGTTGTAAGAGCAGTTTCGTTTTCCTTCGGTGCGTTTTCCGTTGCCGCTACCGGAAAGGAGGGCCCGTTTGTGACCTTTCGGCTACAAAGATAGGAAATAATTAGACACATGCCAAGAATTTGTCGATATATTTTGCGAAAGAGGAGAACACACTTTGCGAAACCGACCGCAACGGCACAAGTCGTTCGGGCTGACACACCATGGTCGTTGCTTGTACATGTAAAAGCAATTGCTTCTACATGTACAAGCAATTGCTTTTACATGTACAAGCAAAGAACTTGGAATTAGCTACCGTTGAATCTGCTCTGGGCTGTGTCGGATTATGTCACGCAGAAAGGTCGCCTGCGGCGAAGTGAAAAGTGAAAAGTGAAAAGTGAAAAGTGAAAAATCAAAGTTACAACTCAATCCTTTCAATCCGCATTATATTTTCACACGGAAATCACAGAAAGGTTTCACGCAGATAAAATTTTTAAGTCACGCAGAAATCGCAGAAATACGCAGAAATTGCAGAAAGGTTATGCTTGCCCAGGCGATGCTATCTGCGTATTTCTGCGTATTTCTGCGTGACATAAGATTTAATCTGCGTGAGAAAAGCTTTCTGCGATTTCTGCGTGAGGTAAAATGGTAAATGATGAAATGGCAAATGAGGCCTCCGTTGACAATGCGACGTACGGAATAAAATGGCACAAAAAAAGAGCAGCGCCCCGAGGGATGCTGCTCCGTTGTCTTTTGGAATGCAAACACTGCGTTATGAAACCTCAATGGCCTTGCTCAGTTTCTTCTCTTCCTTCTTCGATTTCGGCATGGTGACGGTCAGGATGCCGTCCTCGACCTTTGCGGAGATTTTGTCGCGCTCCACGTCGTCGGGCAGCGTGTAGCTCTGTTCGTAGTTTGAGTATGAGAACTCGCGGCGCAGATAGTGGTGGTGCTTGTCCTCATGCTTGTGTTCGCACTTGTTCTCGATGGCGATGGACAGGTTGCCATCCTCGTTGATGTTGATGCGGCAGTACTCCTTCTTGATGCCCGGAGCTGCAAGTTCCATCGTGTAGGCCGTTTCGCTCTCCTTCACGTTCACTGCCGGTGCTGTACTGTTGGCACGAGGCATGAAATCAGTGTTCAGGAAATCTTCAAACAATGTTGGCATCCAACTGTTCTTAAACATTACTGGTAACATAATCAATACCTCCTAATTTTATTTTAAGTTAAACATTTGTTTTTCGTTTACGGTTTACTGTTTTTTCATTGAACATTGTGCATTGAACGTTGACCATTGTCGTTCGTTCGCTGTCCGTCGGTGTTCACAAACAAGAGAAACAACAAGCGTGCCAACTCCGGAAGTTGGCCATTAAGTGGACAAACGAGGACAAACGAGGACAAAGTGACAGAAAAAGTGAAACGAAGAAATGTAGAAAACAAGAAACGCCGGGTCGCCTTTCTTATTGTCTTATTTCCCCATTTTCTTATTCTCTAATTGTTTTCCTGCCAAAGAAGAAACGCGAGAGCCGCGTCTTGTCCATCGCCCAGGCTATTGCCAGGCTTCCTGCCACGCAGATGGCAAGCGAGACGGCCAGGAAGATGAGGCCCGTGGGGTCGAACTGCAAATAGGGGACGAGCCGCTTGCAGAGGATGGTGAAGACGGGCGAGAAGACGTAGAGCACCAGGCTGTTTCGGCCAAAGAAAAGGAGCAAGGGGCGATGGGCAGGGGGCAAGCGCCTGTAGATGGTCAGCAGGGAAGAGATGGCGAAATAGGCTATCAGGGCTCCGTTCAGGCTGGCTTGGGTGGGCTTCTCCGAGAAGAAGACGAGCAAGGCGAAGAGGACGATTGAGAGCCTCGACGGCCGAAAGAAGATGGCGAAGTCTGTGCCGCTCTGGCGAAGTATGGCCCCCGCCAGGAAGTACAGAGCAGAGGAAAACGACAGGATGCCTAAGACGTGGGACAGGACATAATAGGCGAAACCTGTCAATATGACTCGGCCGATAGGGGCAAGGGGCGTGGGGCAAGGGGCAAGAGAATTGTCAGGGCAGAATGTGTTCTCCTGCTTCTTGCCTCTTGCCTCTATTAAATATATAATAATGTAGTAGGTGGCTCCGCAGAGGATCAAGGCGTGCAGATACCAGTACGGGCCGAGAGGATGGAGCAGAAGGCGGTCGAGGAAGACCCAGGGCGTGAGGCTGTCGATGTGCTCATTGATGGGCAGCAGCGACGCCATGAAGATGTAGCCGCTCTCCATGAAGAGGTACGGCACGGCCAGCCACAGGAGCGTCCGCAGGAAGTCGCGTGGCGCTTTGCTGATGTTCATCAGGTAGCCCGAGATGAGCAGGAAGCCAGGCATGTGGAAGGAATATACCACTTGCTTGGCGAAAGGGTGCAACTGCTCGAACCATACAAGATGGAAAGCTATGACGAGCAGAATAAGAATGCCCTTCAGATAATCTATCTCTAAATTTCGCTCCTTCATATTAGAAGCACTGTGTATTTTGTCTCCTTCGTCTTTGCCGCCATATTCAAGTTCTTCCGATGTCCGTGCCAGAAGCATCCGTTCAGGAAGAATGGCCTTCCTGTTTCAGCTCCGGCTTCGTGCTGCTGCTGCGGAGTGAACTTATCCTTCGCCTCTCAATGTCCTTACGACAATTCGGTCGGCTGGCAGCCAGTCAACACAGTCAAGCTGTTCCTTGCTGAGCCATCTCGCCGCCTCGTGCTCCTTCAGCGTCAAGTGCCCGCTCTCAATGTGGCACAGGAAGCAGTGCATCCTCAGGTGGAACTTCGGATAGTCCCACTCAACCGTCTGCACCAGCCGTTCAACGGCAATCCTCGTCTCCAGCTCCTCCCATATCTCACGCTTCAGAGCATCTTCTGGCGACTCTCCTGCTTCTATCTTCCCCCCAGGGAACTCCCAGCCAGCCTTACCTTCCAAGCGAGCCTGCTCTCGCTCGCCCGCAGCCTTACATTCGCCACAACCCCTCTGCGTGGCAAAGACACGACCTTGTTCATCGTGAATGATTGCTGCAACTACTTCTATCTGTTTCATTGTCCGATTGCCCTAAGCTTTGAATGTTCGACATGCTTTATGGGAAAAGAGGCACAAGCCGGATGGACTTGTTTGGCTTCGAGGTTTATTTGATGACGATTTTCTTTCCGCCGTGGATGTAGATGCCTCTTGGCAATTTGCAATTTGACGATTGACGATCGGCGATTTTGCGGCCGCTAAGGTCATAGACATCATCGGAACCATGAACTATGGACTGTGAACTGTGGACTTCATTTATTCCTGTGGGAACATCTTTCTGGAAGACGCGAACCCAGTCGAACTGCGTCTCGTAGGTGAACCATGTGTCGGGCGCTTTAGCCCATGAGCCGTCGCCCACGCTTTGGTTCAGGATGAGGTAGAAGTCGTGGAGGAAGGGCCATTGGCCGTTCTCCAGGTCGCTGGCGTTTTGCGACTTGGCGTATGACCCGACGGGGTTGCCGTCAACGTAGAAGGTGATGAGGTCCTCGGTCCAGTTGGCTGCGAAGATGTGCCAGTCGCCTTGCGTCACGGCCTCGCTGAAGCTGCTCTTCGGGTTGTTCTTGTTGCCGAGGGTGAATGTCCAGTGCGAGTGGAGAGTGTGGAAGGCGGTGTTCTGTGCGTTGATGGCCTCGAAGATGTCTATCTCGCCGCCTTTCGGCCAGGTGTCCGTGGGCGGTTGCGGCATCATCCAGAAGGCAGGGAAGTTGCCTTTGTGGGGAATGGTCTTGAGGCGTGCCTCCACCCATCCGTAGGTGAAGGAGAAGAGGCCTCGCGACTCCACAGAGCCTGTCAGCATGGGCACAGGGTCGGCCGTTTGGTCGGGGTTGGGAATGGCTCGGCAGACGAGGTGTCCGTTCTGCAGAAACACGACGTCCTCGGAGTTGCTGATATACCTGTTCCACGTGCTGCCGTATCGACTTGAGCGCCGCCATTTCGCTGCGTCGGGCTGCGAGCCGTCCTCGCCGTCGAATTCGTCGTTGAAGGTCATGGTGTAGGCGCCTTCGGGCAGTTCTTCGCCGGAAAGGATACGGAGCCTGATGTCGAGCACAGCGCCGCCGTTCTTGATGATGTTGTTTGCTTCGTCCATGCGGCCAGCCGGGTCGATGTCGTCCCAGTCAATCTTCACCCGCATCATGTAGAGCCCGGGCGCCATGTCGGCAGGCAGTGTGAACGATGGCGGCTGCACCCACGAGAGGTTTGTCTGTTCGCCATAACTGTTATACGCCCCGTCGGGCAGGTTGAGTCCCGAGAAGCTCACCAGCTCGTTGTCGTCCGTCAGAGCTCCTCCTGCACCGGGCATCTCGACATCGAATGCGCCGTTGTTGTTCTTGTCGATGTAGATGTAGCTGTGCATCCATCTTCCCGTGAAGGCCAGCGATGGCGAGACGAGGTCGCCGGCATGGGCGCAGAAGGTCTCGCTTGTCAGGTCGTGGTACATCTTCGTTGGCGTACTCACCTGAAAGCGGTTGCCGTTGAGGACGATGCCGCCCAGCACACGGTCTGTCCGGGTGCGGTCGGCATTGCGGTCGAAGGCAATGGGGTAGTCTTGGGCATAACTCAGAAAAGGCAGCAGCATGGTGCTCAGCAGTGTACAGAGTCTAAGGTTCTTCATAGTGTTTGTCGTTTTTGCAGGCAAAGATATGAAAAAAAACGTAATTCTTCTCTTCTCTTCCCTATTCTTCTTTCTTAATTCTTAAATTCTTGCTACCTTTGCAGAAGAAACTAAACGAAACAACACCATGTTTAAGCGAACCCTCTTATTTTCTTATTCTCTTATTCTCTTATGCTCTCTCTCGGCGCAGACCATCAACATCACGACCGACCACACGCAACTGGTCCTGAAGGTGAACGACGGCGGACGGCTTTGCCAGACGTATCTTGGCGAACGTCTCTCCGCAGAAACCGACCTCTCGCTGCTCAGTATGCCGCAGGCCGGGCTGAGCAGTTCCTGCATCCGTGGCCTGGAGGCCTATCCCGTGATGGGCACCGAGGACTACTACGAACCCACCTTCGAGATTCGTCATGCCGACGGCAACCCTACGAGCGTCTTGAAGTATGTCCGGCATTCCCAGCAGGACGACGAGACGTCTATCCTGCTGCGCGACGAGTTGTATCTCGTCGAAGTGATGCTCTGTTACAAGGTCTTTCCGAAGGAGGACATCATTCAGCAATGGGCAGAGATACGTCACGAGGAGAAGGGGAAGGTGTATCTCGGTCGCTATGCCTCGTCGATGCTCTACTTCGAGGCGCCCGAATACTTCCTCACTGAGTTTGCCAGCGACTGGGCAAAGGAGATGCAGATGCAGAGCGAGCAGCTGCAGTTCGGCAAGAAGGTGGTCGATAGCCGCCTCGGCACACGTGCCAACCTCATGGCTCAGCCCTTCTTCGAGGTGGGCCTCGGCGAGCCAGTCAGGGAGAATGACGGCACCGTGCTGATGGGCACGCTTGGCTGGACGGGCAACTTCCGCTTCACCTTCGAGGTGGATAACCAGCACGTCCTGCGCATCGTGAGCGGCATCAACCACGATGCCTCCACCTATCTCCTGCCGAAGGGCGAAACCTTCCGCACGGCCGACTTCTTCTTCACCTTGTCCAATAATGGTGCAGGCGAGGGCAGCCGGCGCTTCCAGCGATGGATGATGGCGCACCAGCTCCACAAGGCCGATGCCGACCGCATGACGCTCCTCAACAACTGGGAGAACACTTACTTCGACTTCAACGAGGAGAAGCTTGTGGCGCTCTTCGGCGAAGCAAAGGACTTGGGCGTCGATCTCTTCCTGCTCGACGACGGATGGTTCGGCAACAAGTACCCCAGGAAGAACGACCATGCGGGCCTTGGCGACTGGCAAGTGACGACGGACAAACTGCCGCATGGCATCCCCTATCTCGTCAGGAAGGCCAAGGAGAACGGCGTCAGCTTCGGCATCTGGATAGAGCCCGAGATGGTGAACCCGAAGAGCGAACTGGCAGAGAAGCACCCTGACTGGCTCATCCAACTGCCGTCGAGGGAAACCTACTACTTCCGCAACCAGATGGTGCTCGACCTCTGCAACCCCAAGGTGCAGGACTTCGTGTTCGGCGTCGTGGATAATCTCATGCAGGAAAACCCGGACATCCGCTTCATGAAGTGGGACTGCAACTCGCCCATCACGAACATCTACTCGCCCTATCTCAAGGAGAATCAGGGCAACCTCTACGTCGATTACGTGCGAGGCCTATACCGAGTGCTCGACCGCGTCAAGGCCAAGTACCCCGACCTCTACATGATGATGTGCTCGGGCGGCGGCGGACGCAGCGACGTCACCGGGCTGAGCTACTTCACGGAGTTCTGGTGCAGCGACAACACCGACCCCATCGAGCGCCTTTTCATCCAGTGGGGCTACTCGCAGTTCATGCCCGCCAAAGCCATGTGCGCCCACGTGACGGAGTGGAACCGCCGCACCAGCATCAAGTTCCGCGTCGATGTCGCCTTCCAGGGAAAACTTGGATTCGACATCGGGCTGAAAGGACTGTCGGACGACGACCGACAGTATTGCCGCACAGCCATCAAGGAGTACAAGCGGCTGAAGGACGTCATCTGGTCGCCCAACCTCTATCGCCTCGTCTCGCCTTACGAAGGACAACACTGCGTCCTTCAGCGCGTCAGCGACGACAAGACCCACAGCATCCTCTTTGCCTACGACATCCATCCGCGCTACGGCGAGACCATCCTGCCGACACGCCTGCAAGGCCTCGACCCCGAAGCCAAGTACCGAGTCAGGGAAATCTGCCTCATGCCCGGACGGCAGAGCTGGCTTCCCTGCAACGACAAAGTCTTTACGGGCGACTACCTGATGAAGGTCGGCGTCAAGGTAACATCGTCCAACGACCTCGTCAGCCACATCATAGAAGTCACAAAAGAATAAAAGATGAGCAACCGTTCGACAAGTACGGCTTGAACGAACAGGAGCGTTGTTCGTACTAAAGAATTTGGCCTAATGCAATGTGTCCTCATAATGGCCGTATGCCCTAAGAACAAGTACGACTACGGCATCATCGCAGATGCGGTAAACAAGACGAAGTTTCTTGGTGATGCGTCAGCTCCAACGTCCTTGTGGCTCTCCCTTCAAAGGCTCTGGATGGCCTGTACCAGTTTTGGGATGAATCCTCAGCTCCCTTTTACGTGTTAAATTGCCAAATTGCCCGTGTCGAGTTGGCAGACATTGCAAGGGGCATTCTTTGCTTGTACATGTACGTGCAATTGCAAGTACATGACCATGCAATTGCAAGTACATGACCATGCAACGAACACCCCCTGCGAAGTTTGTTAAAAGGACATAAAGAAAAGCCCAGCGATTGCTGGGCTTTGCGCTTCAGGATGGGCTTGAACCAACGACCCCATGATTAACAGTCATGTGCTCTAACCAACTGAGCTACTGAAGCAGGGTGCAATTGCTCGGAAAAACTTGCGCTTCAGGATGGGCTTGAACCAACGACCCCATGATTAACAGTCATGTGCT
>CAMKTM010000009.1 GCA_946415695.1 uncultured Prevotellaceae bacterium
AGCCGTAGCCGCAACCTGTCTCGCCCATGCCTGTCATCTGCTGGACGCGACAGCTCTGTGCGCCGTCGAACTGTGCCAAGCGCGGACGGTTCTCGCATGTGCCGTTGCAGCGTACCACAGCCACTTTTGGTGCTGAAACTTCTACGGCCAGGCCGAGGATGTCGGCCACTTGTTGCATGACGGGTTGTCCGCCTACAGGACAGAGTTTGCCCTCCAGACTTCCGCCGTCGGCTGCCTTGACGCAGGCAGCAGCAAAGCCCGAGCATCCCGGATAGCCGCAGCCGCCGCAGTTGGCCTGTGGCAGAACGGCACTTACCTTCCCGATGCGGGGGTCTTCATGTACAGCAAATTTGTGAGAGACGACAAAGAGGATTACCGCAGAGGCAAGCCCGATGAGTCCCAACACACATACTGCAATCAAAATTACATTCACCATGTTTTGTTATTTTTATTTAGTCGTTGTTTCGTTATGACGTTATCACGTTATTTCGATGAGTGGATACATGAGCCTTTTATGAGTCGCTGGTGAGGCTGAACTCAAACCTCTTTCCTATCCTGTCGCGCAGGAGGAAGAGCACGCCGTAGTAGAGCGCAAGCGTCAGCAGCGAAGCCAATGCTCCGGCGGCTTCTCCGGCGAGGTGTGTGCCGACGAAGAGTGCGATGACCATGAGGATGAGAGGCACTACGTAGGCCAGAACACTTGCCCTCAAACTCTGCCGGACGGAGCCGACCAGCGTGACGCTGTCGCCGACGTGGAGGGTAGGGTAGTGCCCCCTGACCTCGATGAGCTTCTCCTTGCTTTCGCTGCTGCGGCAGAGCTGTCGGGCGCTGCAACTGCTGCAAGCCGATGCCTGCAGGATGCGCACCTGGCAGCAGTCTGAGCCGATGCTTTCAATGATGCCTTTGTGCCTTATGGTTTCTTTATGGGTCATCTCATCTCCAAAATCATGCAAAGATACGTTTTTTTTTGTTATATACCTAATTAAAATTATAAGGATTTTATTTATTTGCTAAAAATTACCTTTTTTCTCCGTTGTTATTGCCTGAAAAGTGTAACTCATGCTTCCGAAAACAAAGTATGAACATCAACATCGCTGTAAGCAAGCAACCGATGGTATGTATGGACTGTTTGTACGAAATGTGAAATTTCAAAATGAATGTAAATTTATCAAAATGCTTTCTTTTTGTTAGTTTTCGAAATGTCGAAAAAAGGGCCAAAGCACGTTGTTTTGAGCAATTCGATGTAGGACGATTTTCATAAGAGCACGCTCTTCTGAAGAACAAGGCACGCCGTGTTTGAATTTTTGGCATGCTTCATTGGGTGAAAAAAATCGTCATTTTTGGCGAAAAACAAGCCATTTTTGTCATGTAAGGTTGTCAAAACGGCAAATTCTTGTGTTCTTTGGAATTTGTAACTATTTGATTCACAGTATAAATTCCATTTGAGCGATTCTTTTTGAAAAGGAGAAGAAAAGCACCAGGGAAACAGTTTTTGGCGATTGTCGGCGTTTGAGCGTAATCAAAAAGAAAGAGAAAATGCTTTAATTGTGTCAATTTGATAAAATTGCCAAGTGCATCGAGAATCGCATAAAACATCTTTTTTCAATAATAATATAAATTATTGAATAAATTTTCGTACCTTTGCAGCCGTTTATAATGCCATGTGCTTTTTCCTAACTTCAAACAACTACTACAAAACGAATGTTAAAAATGATTTTGAGAGACTTATTTAAGAAATATGGACAGCGTTGTGCAATGTATGTTTCATTTCTGTTTTTGGCTGTTCTTACATCGTTCTCCTCAGCGTTTGCTTCCGACTTGAATTGGGACTTCACGTTTTCGCCCTCCGACATTGTTCTTTCCCCCAGCGGCGAATATACCGTCGTTACCCTTGCTGATGGCGCTAATACTCGCGATGCCATCGGCACGCCTTCCATACCTGCGAAATTCGTGAACATTCTTCTTCCCGATGGCGCCACCAATGTTTCTGTTTCTGCCACCGGTAGCCTTGAACTCCTTGCCTCGGACGTTATGCCCTGGCCAGTACAGCGCGTTGCTCCCAAGAGTAAAGTTCAGCCGCCTTTCACGGCTCCCGATGCTGCTGCTTATGCCTCAGCAAACCCTTGGCCGGCCGCTGCTGCCACGTTCGAGGGAATCCACGAGATGCAAGGTTCCACCTTCGTTTCCGTTCGTGTAAATCCCATCGTGTACGTTGGCTCGGAGAAAGCCCTCTATTACCGTCCCAGGGTAACAGTCAGCGTCACATATACATTAGGGGCAAGGAGCAAGGTGCAAGGTGCAAGAGGATTACACAACAGCCGCGTCGGCAGAATGGTGAACGCTCTCGTCGTAAATCCTTCAGCCTCTTCTGCCCTCCCTCGCAGCAGCAAACGCAGTGACACAACAGTTGATTACCTCATCATAACCTCCTCCAGCCTTTCCTCTGCATTCCAGAATCTTGCTGATTATCGTGCATCAGCCATCGGTGGTGGTTACAGTACCCTTGTTGTCACGAAAGAA
This sequence comes from uncultured Prevotellaceae bacterium, assembly GCA_946415695.1. Classification (GTDB taxonomy): domain Bacteria; phylum Bacteroidota; class Bacteroidia; order Bacteroidales; family Bacteroidaceae; genus Physcousia. The sequence goes on from CAMKTM010000009.1 coordinate 2,521, forward strand.
GACATCTCTTCCTCTTATACAGGCAATGACGTTCAGATGAAGATACGCAACTGCATCATCGATTACGTCACAAACCATGGCACGACATACGTAGTCCTCGGAGGAGACGATACGGTCATCCCAGACCGTGACACTTATGCTAATGTAGATGGAGAGACCATTGAAAAGCACATGCCAACAGACCTCTATTATTCCGACCTAACAGGAACATGGAAGTCATCGGGCAATGCCAACTACGGCGTCACTGCTGCCAAGGTCGATATGTCTCCCGATGTCATCGTCGGTCGCATCCCCATTCGCAATGCTTCGCAACTCAATAACTATCTTCGCAAGGTTCGCACCTTCGAGGCAGACCTGTCACATACCCGCAACTCCATTATCATGGGTGGGCCTGCTGCTTGGTGCCGTTACTACGGCTCAAAACGTCCCTCCGACGACGTTACCGGAGATGGACATTCAGGTTTCCGTGTCAATCACACCTATGTGTCCGACTCGGAAATGTGGCTTCGCCGCCTTTATCGCGATGGCATAAAGCCCTATTGGGACAATGCCGAAAGCACTACGGACCGTACTGTCAGTCTTGCCTGCGATGCCATCACGTCGTGGGATGCTTCCAAATGTGGCGACAAAGTGCTCTCTGCCACTAACCTCAAGACATGGCTGAACAAAGGCTACACCCACCTGATGTTCTCCGGTCACGGCTTCCCTCAGGGTTGGGGCATGGAATCCGGCTCCGAATACTCCACAACCCAGGCGTCCGCTCAAACGGGGCTCGTTGCCTTCGTCTATACCGACGCTTGCCTGACCGGTGCCTTCGACGAGGACGGTGTCAAGTCTTATGGCATCACTGTCGATGCGGGAACGAGCGAAGAATATACTTATACCTCCGAGCCCTGTCTTGGCGAAGCGTTTATCCGCAATGCCAATGGTGGCGCACTTGTTCACATGGGCTGTGCCCGCTACGGTTGGGGAGAGCCCGACTACTTGGACTCCGATCCTGAAGATACCGATTATGACGGTTACTACACCAAGTGCACTGCAAGCAACACGTCCGATGGAGGCCCTTCCACCGTTTATGCTTACAAGTTCTACAAACGCCTCTATGAGGCAGACGCAGTTGCAGAAAACCGCACGCTTGGCGAAGCTTTCGCCTTGTCGAAGGCTGATATGATTTCCCAATGTGGCTCGTATGGTTGCGAACGATGGATACAGTTCGGCTTGAACTTCCTCGGCGACCCTGCCATTGCCCTCTATCCACGTACGTCTCTTGTAGCGCCAAAAGACCTTGCCGCTTCAGAAGTCACTACAACTTCATTCAAAGTCTCCTGGACTGCTTCCGAGGGCGCAGACTCCTATCAGGTCGATGTCGTTAAGGGAACCTCTTTTGAGGCCGACGAATATGTTGCAGGTTGGCAAGGCACCACCGTGGATGGCACAAGCGCCAACATCACTGGCCTTATGCAAAATACAGCGTATTCAGTCCGAGTACGCGCCGTCAACAGCGATGACACCAGCAATTGGTCTGACATCCTCTCTGTCACTACTGCTGTCGGTGAAGTTGCTCCCGAATGGTCTGCTTTCCCAGCAGAAACATGTAACATATATGTATCGGCGGCCCTCGAGCTAAACATTGGCGACTACGTTTCCGGCTTCCCCATTCCAACGCTCTCTATGGTTTCTTCTGAAACCGAGGAAGCAACGTTTGACCCTTCTAATGGTGCTTTCCTCTTCACGCCTTCATCTGTCGGAACCTATCAATTCGTCTTTAGGGCGGAGAATACGCAAGGCAGCGCTGAAGCAACCCTTACTGTCAACGTAACAATTCCCCCTGTCACTGTGCCCACCCTGGCATTCGACGAAGCTGGCATCACATCCACAATCGTCCCTGTCTCGTGGACAGCTTGCGACGATGTGACAGCATACACTCTCCAACTTGCCACCGACGATGCGTTCACTTCTGGCAATCAGAGCACTCCTGTTACCCTCGTAGAAAACAGTGCTACCAATAGTACTGCTCCTTCTGGTTGGACTTATAATATCAGTTCCAATTCCAAATCATATCTCATCCTTTTCAGCGGGAGTTACGTCATTACCGAGGCCTTCGACGCTTCGGCCTGCTCAAGCCTCGAACTCTCCCTCTCAATGCGAACATATGGCGGAATTACCGATGCTTCCAACAAACTCCTCATAGAGTATTCTTCCGATATGAGCAATTGGAAAGAACTTGCCACCGTATCAGCAAGCAACAATATAATGACAAAGAAAACCCTTAACGTCTCTCCTGCCGCAGGTCTATCTCCTGTCTATTTCAGGTTCTCTGTCCCAGGTGCAAGCTCAAGCAAAGGCGTCGGCATCAAGGATATCCTCATTAGCGGAACAAAGACAGTTGGCGGTTCTGTAGTTTCCACCACTATAGTCAACGACACAGTCTACACCTTCACCGAACTTGATCCAGGGAAGGTTTATTTCGCTCGCGTGAAGGGAGAAGCCGACTGGTCCAATATCATCAGCTTCACTACAAACAATGTGCTTATTCTTTCCGGCGAGGCTGACAACAGTGAAGCAGTTAGCAATGCTGCCGCGAATGGGGGAAGGTACGATGTAACCCTTCAAGACTGTGTTTTCTATAAGGACGACAACTGGAACACCATTTGTTTGCCCTTCGACCTGACTATCAAAGGAAGTGCATTTGACGGGGCTGATGTGAGGACTCTTGGCAACGCAAGCTTTGAAGATGGCACTTTGACACTCAACTTCACTGCCGAAAGAACAGTCAAAACCATTCTTGCCGGCATACCTTATATTATCAAATGGCCTTATGGCTCGAACATCACTAATCCCGTCTTCAAGAATGTTATGATTGATGACAGCAAGAAAGACTTTATCAGCACAGACGGAAAGCTACGTTTCGCAGGAACCTACGCACAGATCCCCTTCGAGAAAGAGGACAGAAGCATTTTCTACATGAAAGGAGACAATATACTGTTTTACCCGACAGCAGGAGCGAAAATCGGTGCACTCCGTTGTTTCTTCCAACTTCCCGACGGCAGTATGGTCAATCAGTTCGTGCTGAACATTGATGAGGTGGACAACCCGACATACATCAAGAGAAACGACGAAGAACTATGGACAACGGACAATGAGGTGTATAACCTTGCAGGTCAGAAAATGATGAACCGTCCATCGGCGTTCGACAAACGTCTTTTCCCGAAGGGTATTTACATTCAGAACGGTAAAAAGGTGGTGAAATGAATAAGCCATATACCATAAAGACAGGTTGCAAGATTAATCTTGGCCTGAACATTACGGAGCGGCGTCCGGATGGTTATCATAATTTGCAGACAATCTTCTATCCTGTTCCGCTCTACGACGAACTGAAGATAGAAAGCAATCCTCTTGCTCCTCGCTCCTTGCCCCTTGCTCCTATAGAAGATGTCCTGATGCTATGCGGAAACCCGTTGGAAGGCGAGGTGCACGACAATCTGGTGCTGCGGGCGGTGCGGTTGCTGCGGCAGGAGGGAGCTTCTGTACCTCCGCTCAGCATTGACCTCTTCAAGGCGATTCCCAGCGGAGCAGGACTTGGCGGTGGCAGTAGTGACGCAGCCTGTACGGTCAGGTCACTTGTTCAGCTTTATGATTTGCCTTTTTCTGACGAACAGATGGAAAGGCTTGTCGCAAGACTTGGTGCCGATTGCCCGTTCTTCATCAATCCTCGTCCGTTGTATGCTGAGGGAATAGGTGATGTGTTTACGCCTATCTCGTTGAGCCTTGAAGGATGGTACTTGATGCTGGTGAAGCCGGATGTGCATGTTTCGACTCGCGAAGCATATTCAGGAGTGCGTCCGCATCAGCCGGTTTACTCTTTGCTTGAGACGGCAAAACTGCCAGTCGGCCAATGGGCAGGCAGGATGGTGAATGACTTCGAGGAAAGCATCTTCTCCAGACATCCTTTGCTTGCCGAGATAAAGGAGAAACTATATCATCAGGGAGCGGCATACGCCTCAATGAGTGGAAGTGGCAGCACCATCTTCGGCCTCTTCCGTTCGCGCCCTGATTGCGAAGAAAACTTTGCAGAGCACTTTACGTTTGTCTGTCAGTTATAAGTCAATAAGCAAAGCGTCGTCGCCTTCGTTTCGAAGGCTACGCAGAGCATCCCATTCCGGTGTTCCTGTCTGCCAGACAAGGGAAGGGCTCTCAATGCCGTGAGAGTCGATGCGGCGCGTTACCATGCCTACGGTAATTCGATGAATGTCGATTGCCGGCAGATAGTATGGCTCGTCGCCTGGTTCGTTGTGTGCCTCAACGAGCAATTGTACACGTGTCAACTCATCGAGCAGGATGCCTACGAGGCTGTCGGGCAGGTGAGTGTTGACAGCAAGTCGGTGTGCCGTGAAAGGTTTTAGGCCGGATGCGAAGTGCTTGCAGATGCGGTTCATAAGTAGCAAGATGAGTGTGTCGCGATAGCGGCGGCTCAATTCGTCGCTGATGCGTTCGAATGCGTATGTCTGCAAGCGTTGGTTGGCGTAGCAGAGTTGTGCGCCGAACAAGCAAATGTACCACGAAATCTGCATCCACAACATAAAGAGGGGTATGGCAGCGAAGGAACCGTAGATGGCATTGTAGGCGCTCAATTTAATCTGATAGTGGACGTAAGCCCACTCGATGGCCATGAAAATCATTCCAGTCAGGAAGCCCGGGAAAATGGTGTGTCGCCATTTGACGCGTGTGTTGGGCATGAATTTGAAGAGCAGCACAAAGATGAGTACTGCAAAGATGACGGGCGAGACGTGCAGGAAGAAGGTCATTGTCTTGCTGAGCAGCCTTAAGCCAGGAAGCAGGGTGCTGAAAGTCTGGAGGAAGATGCTCAGGCCGCTGGTAATGACCACAACGAAGGGAAGAAGCAGGAGAATGCCGATGTAGTCGATTATCTGGCGGTAGATGGAGCGCGAGCGTTTCACGAACCAAATGTTGTTGAAGGCCTGTTCGATGTTTGCCGTCAGCGAAAGCAGCGTATAGAGCAGGAAGATGAGGCCGATGCCGATGAATACGCCGCCTTTGGTATGTTGCAGATACGACTCTACGAAATTGAGAATTGTGTCGGCTATTTCGGGATTACCCTCGAGCGAGTTCCTCAGTTTGGCTTCGATGATGGTGTCGAACCCGAAACCTCGGGCAATGGCGAAGATGATGGCCAGCACCGGGACGGCAGCCAGCATACTGCTGTAGGTTAGGGCGGAGGCATAGTTCATGATGTTGTTCTTGGTGATACATTCCCAAGTGATGACTAACCGTTTCAGCATCCCTAATCCCAGCTTTTGCATAAAGCTGAGCCGATCCTCATTGACGCTCCATATATGCTCAAGACTAACCATTTGGCCGTTTAGTTGTTAGGTCGTTTGGTTGCTTGGGAAAATGTCTGATGGCAGAGTGAACACACCTAAATGGCCAAACGATAGATTTCCCGAGCAACAAATAAAAGTACAGTGAACCTGTAAGCCGGGTTCTGTATTCCTTTGCAGGAATGCTTGTCATTTATCTACGAGCCGCGTCACCGCTGCCCTCTATCGTTCTACCCTCCGGCTCGGACGGGCCGCCCTCTCTTGTATGCGCCGGTTTACATGAACTTTCAACTCCCGGAGTGCACAGCACCGACATCACTGCCGGCCTGGTAGGCTCTTACCCCACCTTCTCACCCTTACCTCTTGGTCGAGGCGGTTCTTTTCTTCTGCACCAACAGACCCTCGCGGACCTCTTCCCGTTAGGAAGCGGGATGCCCTGCGTTGCCCGGACTTTCCTCTCCTCTGTCCTGTCCCAGAAAGGACAGCGCAGAGCAGCGACAAGCCGGTTCACTGTTCCTTTTTGCTTCTTTGGGTGCAAAAATACAAATTTATCTTATAATGTGCAAAAATTAAGGCATTCTCTTTTCACTATTGTGTAAATTTGATGCCCCTTTCCTTTGTTGTCTCGACTTTTATCCGTACCTTTGCATCCGTAAATGCTAAATTGCACATCGTTAATTGTAAACCATACATTTCTTTATGTCACAGAAACCAAGCATACCCAAAGGCACCCGCGACTTTGGCCCGCAGGAGATGGCCAGGCGCAACTATATCTTCAACACGATTCGTGAGGTCTATTCCCTCTATGGCTTTGAGCAGATAGAGACGCCCGCCATGGAGAACCTGTCCACCCTCATGGGTAAGTACGGCGAAGAGGGCGACAAACTGCTCTTCAAGATACTGAACAGCGGCGACTTCCTGCGTGGCATCTCTGCCGCCGACCTCTCTTCCGGCGCTTCGGGGCACCTTGCTGCCCAGCTTTGCGAGAAGGGTTTAAGATACGACCTGACGGTTCCCTTTGCCCGCTATGTCGTGCAACATCGCGAGGAACTCGCTTTGCCGTTCCGTCGCTATCAGATCCAGCCCGTCTGGCGTGCCGACCGTCCGCAGAAAGGGCGTTACCGCGAGTTCTACCAGTGCGATGCCGACGTCGTGGGCAGTGACTCGTTGCTTTGCGAGGTAGAGCTGATGCAAATCATCGACGAGGTGTTCCGTCGCTTCGGCATCCGTGTCTGCATCAAGATTAACAATCGCAAGATACTCTCCGGCATTGCTGAAATGATTGGTGAGGCCGACAAGATAGTTGACATCACGGTAGCTATCGACAAACTCGACAAGATAGGGCTCGACGCCGTGAACGAGGAACTGCGCGAGGACGGCATCAGCGAGGAAGCCATACAGAAGCTTCAGCCCATCATCAACCTCAGCGGCACGAACGAGGAGAAGATTCAGACCATGCGTCAGGCTTTGGCAGGCAGCGAGATAGGGCAAAAGGGCATCGACGAAGTGGAGTATGTGCTGAATAAGTTTAATGGGGCAAGGGGCAAGGAGCAAGAGAATACATCCTGCCCAAGCAATCCTCTCGCCCCCTGCCCCCTGCCCCCTGCCCCTAATCTCGAACTCGACCTCACCCTTGCACGCGGCCTCAACTACTACACGGGCTGCATCTTCGAGGTGAAGGCTCTCGATGTGGAGATTGGCAGCATTACAGGCGGCGGCCGCTACGACAATCTGACGGGCATCTTCGGTATGCCTGGCCTGAGTGGGGTGGGGATTAGCTTTGGGGCAGACCGCATCTACGACGTGCTCAACCAACTCAACCTCTATCCGGAAGCTGTGACGACGGCTACCCAAGTGCTCTTCATCAACTTCGGCGAGCGGGAGACAGCCTACTCCCTGCCCATCATTGCCAACCTCAGAGGCAAAGGCATTCGTTGCGAAATCTATCCCGATGCCAGCAAAATGAAGAAGCAGATGCAATATGCCAATCAGAAAGGTATTCCATTCGTTGCCATGACCGGCGAGACGGAAATGGCCGCAGGCAAGGTCATGCTCAAGAACATGACGACAGGCGAACAGCAACTTCTCTCGCCCGAAGAGATATTAAGCAGAATGTAACGAAACGAAACCACAGATTTAGCTGATTAAACAGATTTTATTCTACAACGGATTAAAACGGATTCAACGGATTGATTCCTAACCCCGAATTGCACGCTCCGCCTATTATAGTTACATCTTAATCTGTTTAATCCGTTTTAATCCGTTGTAGAAATAAATCAGTTCAATCTGCTTAATCTGTGGTTCTATAAAATTCGCGGTAAGAGAACGTTTTAGTGTTAAGTAATCTGTAGTTGTTAAAATGTTGGAGCCTGCATTATATCTCATCCCTGTGACGCTGGGCGAGACGTCCATAGAGCGTGTTCTGCCGTCCTATAACCATGAGGTCATTATGGGCATCCGTCACTTCATCGTCGAGAACGTCCGTTCTGCCCGTCGCTTCTTGCGGCAGGCCGACAGACTGTTTCCCATTGACGACAGCACCTTCTGCGAGATGGGGAAACATGCCGACGAGAAGCTGTTCAGCCAATACCTCCAGCCTTTGCGCGAAGGGAAGCCCGTAGGTGTCATCAGCGAAGCCGGATGTCCTGCCGTAGCCGACCCGGGGGCGGACATCGTGGCCATTGCCCAAAGGGAAGGTATGCCCGTCGTGCCACTCGTGGGGCCGAACAGCATGATTATGGCCGTGATGAGCAGTGGCCTTGGCGGACAGAGCTTTGCCTTCAACGGCTACTTGCCCGTCGATGCAGCCGACCGTGCCAAACGCCTGAAGGCGCTCGAGACAAGAGCCTGGACCGAAGGGCAGACGCAACTCTTCATCGAGACGCCTTACCGCAACCAAAAGATGTTCGAGTCGTTGCTTACGACGCTCCGTCCCCAGACACGCCTCTGCATTGCAGCCGGCATCACCACCCCCGACGAATACATCCGCACCCGTTCCGTCTCGCAGTGGAAGAAAGAAGGCCTCCCCGCGAAGTGTCCTGGAGGAACCGACATCAGCAAAGTGCCAGCCATCTTCCTTATAAATAAATAATGTATTTAAGTTTCGGAAGTATCTTAAACCACGGATTTAGCTGATTTAACGGATTATATATTCATTCAACTCGAAACAGGGTGTTTATTGCTTGTACATGTAAAAGCAATTGCAAGTACATGAACTTGCAATTGCATGGTCACGACCATGCAACAAACACCCCGTGCGAAATCGAGGTGCAGGGAGCGAGGGGGAAAGGGTAGGGCAGGGGAGACTTAAGTGTTAAGAAAAACATAAATAGACAAGAACAGAGAAGGTTTATATCAATTAACTCAATTATTTTTTGTAACTTTGCACCGTGGGCAAAGAAAAGCAGCCCTTCTCTCATGGCGAAGTATTCAATCATAGTACCCGTATATAATCGTCCCGACGAAGTTGATGAACTGCTCCAAAGCCTTGCACAGCAGACATTCAGGGACATGGAGGTCATCATCGTGGAGGACGGCTCAAGCCTTCCTTGCGAGAACGTCGTTCACCGCTATGCCGGCAAGTTGCCGCTCCGCTATTACACGAAGGAGAACAGCGGACCTGGACCGACGCGCAACTTCGGAGCGGAGCACAGTCAGGGCGACTGGCTCATCTTCCTCGACAGCGACTGCGTCGCGCCGCCTGACTTTCTCTGTGCCGTAGAAGAAGAGCTCAAGCGGAAGGAATGCGATGCCTGGGGCGGTCCCGACAAGGCTCATGAGAGCTTTACGCCTGTGCAGAAAGCCATCAGCTACAGCATGACGTCGTTCCTGACCACTGGCGGCATCCGCGGCGGCAGGAAACAGATGGACAGGAAGTTCTATCCCCGCTCCTTCAACCTCGGCATTCGGCGCAGCCTCTACCGTCAGCTCGGCGGCTTCTCGTCGATGCGTTTCGGCGAGGACATCGACCTGAGCTTGCGCATCTACGAGAGCGGAGCAAGCTGTCGGCTCTTCCCCGAGGCCTGGGTCTGGCATAAGCGCAGGACTGATTTCCACAAGTTCTTCAAGCAGGTTCACAACAGCGGCATTGCCCGCATCAACCTGATGAAGCGGCATCCCGGCAGCCTGAAGTTCGTGCATCTCTTGCCGATGTTCTTCACGCTCGGCACGTTTGCCTGCCTTCTGTTTGCCTTTCTGTTCATGCTTCTGGCTCTGTTGGGCGTTTTCGCATTGTGGAGCATGCCAAAGCCCGGCTGCGCCAACGGCCCGATGCTCTGCATCATTGCCGGCATAGGCGGGACGCTTTTATTCCTGCTTCCGCTCTTGCTCTTCTCGTTGATAGTCTTCGCAGACAGCTCCATCAGGAACAGGAGCATAAGGATAGGAGCACTGTCCGTATGGGCAAGCTTCATCCAACTCATCGGCTATGGCACGGGCTTCCTTCGTGCCTGGTGGCTGAGGTGTGTGTGCGGCAGGAACGAGGAGTTGCAGGCTTATAAAGACAACTTTTACGAATGAAGACAATCAAAGAATGGGCCCCTGAAGACCGTCCACGCGAACGGTTGCTTGCCAATGGCGCGATGACGCTGAGCAAGGCAGAACTGCTGGCCATACTTATAGGCAGCGGTACGCCGGGCAAGTCGGCAGTCGATGTCATGCGAACCATCCTTGCCGATTATGGCGACAGCCTCATGTCGCTCGGAAAAGCTTCGGTCCAGGACTTGATGCGCTATGATGGCATCGGGGAAGCTAAGGCGGTGACGATTGTCGCAGCCTGCCAGCTTGCCAACCAGCGCCTGAAGGAGGATCTGCCCAAGCGAATGCGCATCACAAGTTCTGCCGATGTGTTCGAATACTTCAAACACAAGATGCAGGACTTGGAGATAGAGGAATGCCATTTGCTGCTGCTCGACCAGGGAATGGCCGTCAAGGGCTCTGTCCTGCTGAGTCGTGGAGGCATAGCCGGAGCATCCGTCGATGTGCGTTGCCTCTTGCGTCATGCCATTCTTGGTCAGGCTGTAGCAGTCGTGCTTTGCCACAACCACCCAAGCGGACGAACGCAGCCCAGTCGCGACGACGACAACTTGACGCGTAAGGCTGCCGAAGCCTGCAATGCCGTCAACATCCGCCTCACGGACCACATCATCTTTGCTGGCAACGACTATTACAGCTATCAGGAAAACGGTAAACTATGAAAGAATTAGGATAAGAGATTAGGTGACTTATTACATACATTATATAATATATGAACTGTGAATTAGAGGAACGGGTCATCGAAGTTCTCAAGACAGTCTTCGACCCCGAGATACCAGTCAATATATATGACCTCGGACTTATCTATCGTATTGAGCTGAACGAGGACAATACAGAACTCAGCGTCGATATGACGCTCACAGCTCCCAACTGCCCTGCTGCCGATTTCATCGTTGAGGACGTCCGGCAGAAGCTCGAAACCATTTCCGGCTTGCAGAAGGTTGAAGTCAACCTCGTCTTTGAGCCGGAATGGGACAAGAACATGATGAGCGAAGAGGCAAAAATGGAGTTAGGATTCCTTTGAACAAGAAAACATTATTATTATGCTGACAACAGACAGACATTTGTATGTGGCACACGGCCAGAACGGACCGATATGCCTTAGTGGAAAGATGGCGAACCGTCACGGACTGATAGCCGGCGCGACAGGCACGGGCAAGACTGTGACCCTGCAAGTGTTGGCCGAGACGTTCGCCGAGGCCGGCGTGCCTTGCTTCATGGCCGACATGAAAGGCGACCTCTCGGGCATCAGTCAGGCAGGACAGATGTCCTCCTTCATCGAGAAACGCTGTGCCGAGTTCGGCATCGAAAGCCCCCAGTTCCATGGAAGCCCCGTTTGCTTCTATGATGTCTTTGGCGAACAGGGACACCCCATGCGCACCACCATCTCGAACATGGGGCCGGAACTGATGTCGCGTCTCTTGGAACTGAACGAAGTGCAGGCTGGCGTGCTGACCATCCTCTTCAAGGTGGCCGACGAAAGAGGCCTGCTCCTGCTCGACCTGAAGGACTTGCGAGCGATGCTAACCTACATTGCCGACCATGCCAAGGAACTGACCAAGACCTACGGAAATGTTTCGACGGCCAGCGTGGGTGCCATTCAGCGTGCCTTGCTCGCCTTGGAGAATCAAGGTGCCGACAAATTTTTCGGAGAGCCGGCTTTCGACATCATGGACCTCCTCGGACGCAATGCCGAAGGCAAGGGCGTGATGAGCGTCCTTGCTGCCGACAAGCTGATGCAAAATCCGAAACTCTATTCCACCTTCCTCCTCTGGCTCCTCTCCGACCTCTACGCACGTTTGCCCGAGGTGGGCGACCAGGACTTGCCCCGTCTGGTGTTCTTCTTCGATGAGGCTCATACGCTCTTCACAGATACACCGAAGAGCCTTGTCGATAAGATAGAGCAGGTTGTCCGTCTCATCCGAAGCAAAGGCGTAGGCGTTTACTTCGTGACGCAGAACCCGACCGACATACCCGATTCCGTCCTCGCTCAACTGGGTAACAGGGTGCAGCACGCCCTACGTGCTTTCACGCCTAAGGAGCAGAAGAATGTCAAGGCGGCAGCCGAGACCTTCCGTGCCAATCCCGACTTCAAGACGGAGGATGCCATCATGGAGCTTGGCACAGGCGAAGCGCTCGTTTCCTTCCTTGATGAGAAGGGAACACCGAACATCGTGGAGCGAGCAAAGATACTCTTCCCGCTCAGCCAGATTGGTGCTATCACCGAGAGCCAGCGAGAGCAAATCATCAAAGCATCGCACATCTTCGGCCGCTACGACAAGATGATTGACCGCGAAAGCGCCTTCGAAGTGCTTTTGGCTGAGAGCGAAAAGAAGGAATCTGTGAGCAAGGAGCAGGAAACAAGTGGCAAGGAGCGCGTGGCGAGTAGCAAGAAGAAAGGCATTCTTTCGAAGGTTGTTTCCGCCGTCATCACCAGTGTCACAGCAGCGCTCGGCACATACGTGGCTGGTACATTGACAGGAAAAAAGAGCCGCTCGAAGGAGTCCATCGGCAAGAAAGTCACCAAGAGCGCCGTAAGCACAGCAACCCGAACAGTAACACGTGAACTCAGCCGAAGCATCCTTGGCAATCTAATAAAATAAAGTAACTATGAGAAAGAGAAACATTTTCATGCTTATTGCAGCGGCGGCTTTCGTGGCAGGCTGCAGCGGAAGCAACAGTGAGAAGGTAGTGGCAGACAGCGTGGATGACGTTACGGAAGCCCTTCGCGTCGGCGGAAGCATTGACTTGAACCGTCTCCAATGGACGAGGGAACCTGCTGCCTTCGAGGTCGTGGGCGACACCGTTCGTGTCACCACCGCTCCGCACACCGACCTCTGGCAACGCACCTACTATCACTTCCAGAACGACAATGCCCCTGTCCTGCAGATGAGGACGAGAGAGCAGTACTTCAGTTTCGTGGTCAAGACCGACTTCACCCAGAGCCATCAGCGTTTCGACCAGTGCGGCATTGTCATGTACCTCGACAGCGAGAACTGGCTGAAAGGCTCTGTGGAATACGAGAACGAAGCATTCCAGCATCTCGGCAGCGTGGCGACGAACAATGGCTATTCCGACTGGGCTACCACAGCCATTCCCGCCGATGTCAAAACGATGTGGTACCGTTTCTCGCGAAGGGCAGACGACTACTGCATCGAGTGTTCCACCGACGGCATCAGCTTCAGCCAGATGCGAATCTGCCACATGCATGCAGCTGCCGGCGAAATTCGTTTCGGCATCTATGCCTGCTCGCCCGAAGAATCTTCCTTCACGGCAGCCTTCACGGACATGAAGATTACCGAATGCGCTTGGAAAGCTCACGACGGCCAGCAGCCCGACAAAGAATAGGGGAGCGTGCGCCTGGTTCGACAACATCGCACGTGAAACGACAGTCCGACGCATTCTTCTTTCAAATACATTGCACGTCATCTCTAAAAACACGGCACGCCTTTATTGAAATAAGAGCGTGCCTTTATTGAAATAAGAGCGTGCCTCGTCAGAATCATCCCAATAATGATTTCGTCGTTCCGCCTGCGCCTGAGGCTTTAGCCGAAGAACTTACGTTAAATAGCTGCGACATCGAGGATAGTGAAATGCCCACGGCCCAAGCGAATGCTGCCGCTGTGAGCCCAGCGGTTGAGTATTCGTGATACGCTGAGACGTGTTTCGCCAATATAATGGGCAAGGTCTTTCATTTGGATGATGAGTTCCACCTCGCCCTCGCAGTCGCGAAAAAGTCTTCGCAGGAAGTGACGCAGGCGGGCTTCCGCCCCCACAAGCTGGCAGGGCAGGAGTGCTGCTGCCCTCTTTTGCGCACAGGCTGAAAGGGCGTTGAGCAGGTTCAGACGGAACACTTCGCTCTTCATAAGGTGGCTGCCAAGCAGGCTCTTTCTTACGCCCAAAAGCTTGACGTCCGTCTTTGCGCGATAGGTGTGTTCGTAGGTGGGCGTCAGGCCGAAGAGCCTATCTACTTCGATGACGGCGGGCGCCCTCAGACTGGTACGCGTGGCATAAAGGCCATCTCGGGAATGGTGTTCCCTCAGCAGTTCGCCTTCCACCAGCCAAAGCAACAGCGAACAGTTGTCGCCTTGCCGGATGATGGGCAGGGAGGATGCTGGCAACTCGTCCACATCGAGTCGCAAGGCTTCTTCCCATGCCAGCAGTTCGCCGCTGCTGACGCCTTGCAGCAGGGGCAGTCGGGTGAGTTGCGCATATCTTTTGCCAAGTTCCTGCATACGGGTATTGTCGGGTGGACTCAGTTCTTCACTCTTAGCGTCTCAAACGCTTCCGTGCACCATACTTGGTAATTCCCCTTTTCGTCGGAAGTGATGAAGTATGCTTCTATCTGCGGCTGCTTCTTGAGAATTGCCTTTGCCTTCTCCAACCCCAGCACCATGAAGGCCGTGGCAAAGCCGTCAGCTTCAGCGCAAGAAGGGGCGAGAACTGTGCTCGAAAGGATGTCCTGCTGGGCAGGATAGCCGGAAAGAGGATCGATGGTGTGCGCTATTTTCCGTCCTTCGCTGACGTAGTAGTTGCGATAGTTGCCACTGGTGGCAATGGCTTTACCGGAGAGGGCAATGACGTCTTGAAGCTCTGTGCTTGTTGAAGTTGAATCATCGTCGGGCCTGTTGATGCCGATGCGCCAAGACTCGCCTTTCTCGTTGACACCCTCCGTAACGACCTCACCGCCTATCTCTACCATAAAGTTCCTGATGCCATAGGTGCGCAGCACTTGTGCCGCCCTGTCAACACCATAACCTTTCGCAATGGCACTGAAGTCGAGGATGGAGCGCGGGTTGTCCTTCGTGAGTCTGCCTTCCTGAAGATGTATGCCGGAGAGCCCCACCAAAGCCCGAAGGCTATCAACCTGAGCGCTGTCGGGCAGTTGTCCGTTCTTGAAACCGAACCCCCAGGCGTTGACCAGCGGGGCAACCGTAGGGTCGAAAGCGCCTTCGGTGGCTTTGTTGATGGTATATGACAAAGAGAGCACTTCGTCCAGCATCTCGTCCGTTTCGTCGGACTCGCCTCGGTTGATTTGGCTGACTGTGCTTTGCGGATTGAACATCGACAGGGAAGCGTCAACCTTTTGCAGCTCTGCTTCTATTTCGGCTTTGAGGTCTTTGTCGTAAAGGTATTTGGCATGATAGAGCGTGCCGAAGACAGTCCCTTCGTTGTGCTGATAGACCTCTCCTGCTTCCTGCCCATCGCCCCTCGCTCCGAAGAGCAGAAGACATGCAATGGATGCGACGGCAAGCAGGGCAAGAATGATTTTACGATTAGCTATTCTCATTTGTTGGTTTTCGTTTCTCCTTTAGATTTAGACGACTTGAAAGAGCCCTGCCCCAAATCAAAAATCAGGTTCACCGTTCCGCCCCAGCCGTTGCTGTCGTTCTTCCCGAAGCCAGGAATGAAATAGGGTTCGCCTCCGTCTGGGTGTTTCTGGCTAATGCGGAACTTGTAGCGCAAGCTCCAGCCGAGACGGATGAATCTCCACAGTTTTGTCTCTGCACCGGCACCAATCTCAATCCATTGTCCCGTTGCCTTCTGCCCTTTCAGTTCGATAGGCCTGGTCGTACCATAGACAGGGTCGGTGAACGAAGGATTGCCAATGTCGTACTTGAATCGGCTGATGCCATAGCGGAAGATGCCAAAGAGGCGGTTGCCGTTGTGCTTCTTGTTGAAATTATAGTCCATTCCGAAGCGCATATAAGGAGCCGTAGCGCTGAAAGTGTTGTTCGTCTCTGCGCCATCCCGATGGCAATCGCCGATGCCAAGCTCTCCGACAGGGAAGTATTTGTCGCGGATGTTTATTCGTGCTCCCACCTCCATATTGGCATACTTAGCACCGACAGCTTTCATGGCAAAGCCAACTAAGTCGGCGCTGACGGCAACACCGCCGAACAGAGGGGCTTTTTCCACTTTCTGCTTTGGCTTCTTGGCCTGCAAAGAAAAAGGAGCCAGACTAATCAGAAGAAGAATACAGATGTATCTGCAAATTATCGGTCGTTTCATAGTTCACAGAGGAGCGTATGACGGTGATGTCTTTGATAAATAAGTGTGTGGAGCGTACGCTTTGAATGGTGTGGAAGAAGGTTGTCGGGCAGTCGGGCGACTCGTAGTGCACTTGGTTGGTTTTCGTTATCCAGACGCTGTCCCGAAGGATATAGCCGTTTCCGTTGACGCGAAACACAAGCGTGTCTTCCTCTTGCCAATAACTGAGCGGGATGTTTATCGAGGTTTCGTACAAAGCACCGTTCAGCAGCATCCTGCCCGATTTGCCCGAGGTGATGGTAAGTGTGTCGTTTAATTGAACAACTGCGCCGTCCTTATAGAACGTACCGTACATGCCAACATAGTTGTAGAGCGTGCAGTCATACGACTCACAGGCCGAAAGCAAGAGGAGACTTGATAGTATGAATAAGAACCCATGCCTCATATCGTTTTCTCTATCTGATAATTATTGCGTTCAGGTGCATTGCGGCTGATAAGTTCTCCAAGAAAGCCCGCCACGAAAAGCTGTGTGCCCAATATCATCATGGTGAGGGCAATGTAGAAGTAAGGGCTGCTGGTGACAAGCGGGTGCGAAATGCCGTTCCAAAGGCAATAGAGCTTCGTGCCGCCCACAACCATCACAGCCAAAAAGCCCAATAGGAACATCAGCGTCCCGATGAAACCAAACACATGCATCGGTTTGAGGCCAAAGTTGTTAAGAAACCAGAGCGAAAGCAGGTCGAGGTAGCCGTTGACGAAGCGGTTGAGGCCCATGAACTTCGATTTGCCGAACTTGCGTGCCTGATGATGAACCCTTTTCTCTCCGATCTTGTCGAAACCGGCATTCTTGGCCAGATAGGGAATGTAGCGGTGCATCTCGCCATACACCTCGATGTTCTTGACCACTTCTTTGCGATAAGCCTTCAGCCCGCAGTTGAAGTCATGCAGATTATGGATGCCGCTTACTTGTCGGGCCGTGGCATTGAATAGCTTCGTAGGGATAGTCTTCGAGAGCGGGTCGCCTTTGCTGCGGTTCATCTTGTAACCGCTCACCAGGTCGTAGCCGTCCTCGGTTATCATGCGGTACAGTTCGGGAATCTCGTCGGGCGAATCCTGAAGGTCAGCATCCATCGTGATAACCACATTGCCTTGGGCTAAACCGAAACCGCAATGGAGAGCAGGGCTCTTGCCATAATTGCGGCGGAACTTGATGCCGTGTATCCTCTCCGGGTTCTCGGCTTTAAGCTTTTCAATAACTTCCCACGAGCGGTCCGTACTGCCGTCGCTGACAAAGATAACCTCATAGCTGAAGCCGTGCGACTCCATGACGCGCTTTATCCATGCGAAAAGCTCGGTCAACGATTCATCCTCGTTATAAAGAGGCACAACAACACTTATATCCATCATTTTCGATTGCAATTCTTAACTATTTACTATTTGTTTGACTCCCCGAAGAAGGATGCGGACTCCTTACCGGCATAGCAGCGAGCAATGAGACAGGCAGTGCCAGAAAGACATTATAGATAATCAGTTGGAGCATGATGTCGCGTACGGTCATGTTCTGTATCATTTTCTGTACCTCTCCCAAATTTGTTTCAGGCATCATTTGCTTCCAGACATCACGGTACTCCTCGTTCTGAAAGGCAGCTCCCAGCAGAGAAAGCAGACGGCCGTCATCAAGCAGGGTGAAATATAGATATTGAGCAGCATCCGTCAGCAGGCCTGCCAGCAGACAAGTAACGAACGAGAGGCGAAGAATATGCAGCCAATTCACCTTGGGGTAAAGGCGGCGATAATTAGTAAGCTGCTTGTACAGCATATAAATACTGATGAGCCCCAAAGCAGTACTCAGCATTGAGAGAAAAGGATGATCAGTTCCGTACATTGTGCAGAAAAAACTTGCTGACCACATAAAGCCAATCGGCAACGCCATCCACCCGGCAGCTTCAACCGTAGAAGGTATTTCTTTTATTTCTTTCATTAGGCTTACAATGAGCGCACAAAGGTACGAAATTCCCTATAAATATAATGTGTCAGCAAGCAAAAAAACTCTTTATCAAATAATTTTTCACTTTTCACTTTTCACTTTTCACTAATTTGTTGTACATTTGCACCCGCAAAACATGGGAAAGTCCTATACGGCATGCTCCTTGTGAATCCCCCAGGGCTTGACCGCAGCAAGGGCAGCAGGTTGTAGCGGCGCGATATAGCAAGCTTTCCCACCCGCCTCTTTAGCTCAGTTGGCCAGAGCACGTGATTTGTAATCTCGGGGTCGTTGGTTCGAATCCGACAAGAGGCTCAGAAAACGCAATTAGAGAGTTCTTAAAAGAG
>CAMKTM010000010.1 GCA_946415695.1 uncultured Prevotellaceae bacterium
TAAAGCCACACCTTTCCCAAAAACAAGGCACGCCTTTATGGTCAACAAGGCACGCCTTTATGGCCAACAAGGCACGCCTTTATTGAAATAAGGCCACAGGGTTATTGAAACTCATCCTTTACTCCCTTAACTCCCACAACTCCCATAACTCCCTTAACTCCTTTAATGATTTCGCTGATAATATGAAGATTGCTATACTTGCTCTTCAAGGAGCCTTTGCTGAGCACGAACAGATGTTCAGGCAGCTTGGGGCAGAGACTACGCTCATCCGAAACCTGGACGACTTCAATTCAACCTTCAAAAAGCCTCCCTCCCTACCCCTCTCCATCTCCCCCGATGGGGAGAGTTTTTCGCGGCAGGAAGCCTCCCCTCGGGGAGGCTTGGAGGGGGTCGAGGGGGCTGGTCTGGCTATCCCTGGCGGCGAGAGCACGGCCATGATGCGCATCATGAAGGACGAAGGTCTGTTCGAGCCGCTCCGGCAGGCCATCCTCGACGGACTTCCTGTGCTCGGAACCTGTGCGGGCCTCATCATGCTCGACCGCAACCACCTCGGCGTGATGGACATCACAGCCCGTCGGAATGCCTACGGCCGTCAGTTGGGGAGCTTCAACACGGAAGAGGACGTCAAGGGCATCGGCCGTGTGCCCATGACTTTCATCCGTGCTCCCTACATCGAAGAGGCCGACCCCGAGGTCGAAATCCTTGCCCGCGTAGATGGGAAAGCCGTAGCAGCACGACAAGGGAACATGCTCGTCACCGCGTTCCATCCCGAACTGACACAAGACACACGCATCCATAGACTTTTTCTCTCGATGGTGACAACCGCAGCACCCGATTTCGTTCGGAAAGTTCGGAAAGAATAGAAGAAAACGCTGTTTTGTTTTGCTATTCACTCATTTATTCGTAACTTTGTGGTCGTTTAGATGAATAAATAATCGCAGAATGAAACAATATACTACTATTCTCCTCCTCTACCTCTTGCTGCCATACATTGCAGCCGCCGGCATTCCCAAAGACTATTACAAGGATGCCAACGGCAAGAAGAAGGCTGACCTGAAAGCAGCCATGCACAGCATCATACAGCCCGTAAGGGTGCTTTCCTACGGAAGCGGAGAGAACAGCACATGGAGCGGGTTCTATACGACAGACCGCACGTCCGACGGCTATGTCATCGACCGCTACAGCCCTCGCTCCACATGGGTGAAGTTCTCTTCTAACGCCAATGCTAATAAGGCCAGCGCACCAAGCGGTATGAACATCGAGCACTCGTTCCCCAAAAGCTGGTGGGGCGGCGAGAGTAACAATGCCTACAAAGACCTCTTCAATCTCATGCCAAGCGAATCGGGCATCAACAGCGACAAGAGCAACTATGCAATGGGCAAAGTGACAAACGTCACAAATGGCAACGGCTACACGAAGGTGGGCAAAGGCCCCACCGCGTCGGGCAACAAAAGCCTCTGGGAACCTGCCGACGAATGGAAAGGCGACTTCGCCCGCGACTACTTCTACATGGTGACTGCCTACAGCAACCTCACCTGGACTTCCAACGGGCTCGACATGCTCGAGAGCAACGATTACCCGACCATGCAGCAATGGGCTTACACGCTGCTGCTCGAATGGGCAAGGCAAGACCCCGTGAGCGAGATAGAGCGCAAGCGCAACGACGACGTCTATAGCATTCAGAAAAACCGCAACCCCTTCGTCGATTTCCCTAACCTCGCAGAATACATCTGGGGCGACAGCGTGGATTATGCCTTCAGCATCGACGGCACATCTTCCGGCGGCAACGGCGGCAGCACTATCGACCCGACGCCCGACTTCGCCACTCTTGTTGACTGCTCAATGAAAAACGGCTTTAGCCCGTTCTTCGTCCGAACGTATGAAGGTTGCGAGGCCGAAGCATGGACAAGCGACGCTAATTACGGAGCAAAGGCAAATGCCTATAAACTGCCAGGCAAGGAAGCAGACGAATACCTGATGGTCAACCTCGACCTGACGTACGTAACAGAAGCGACACTCACCTTCCAGCACGCCACGGGCTACAATGGCTCGACCGCCGTGAAGGACACATACTTCCAGGTCCTCGTCTCGGAGAACTACGATGGCGTGCCAGAAGATGCAACTTGGGATATGCTTGATGCCCAGTTCCCACCACTCAAGTCAAGCGGCAGCTTCACCGACTATGTTTCCTCTGGCGACGTAAGCCTCGACGATTACTGCGGCATGAAGGTCACGCTCGCATTCAGATACACGAGCAACAGCGCAGCCTGCTATTGCTGGGAAGTGAAAGATGTCAAGGTTACGACCTACACTGACCCGGATGCTCTGCCACTCATCGAGGAAGAGATGAATGAAGAAAGGGCAGACGGCAAATGTTATGACCTGATGGGCAGACAAGTTCCGTGGAACACGAAGGGCCTCGTCATCAGAAACGGCAAAAAGATATTTCAAAGATAATGCAAAGTTATGAGGTCAAAAGTTCTTTTACTGCTCTTTGTCTCTGTCGGTTGGTCAATGTTCAATGGCCAATGGTCAATGGCATTGGCTCAGGAGCAATACTATAGGAAGGCAGAAGGTCTGCGCGGCATCCAACTCAAAGCTGCCCTGCACGACCTCATCCAGCCAAACCGCGTGCTCGACTATGGCGGTGGCTATGGCAAGACATGGAACGGCTTCTGGCAAACCGACCAGATGGAGAACATGCAAGTGCGCGACCGCTACAGCGATGTCGTCCGTTACCTCAATTCAGACATGAGTGCGGTATCGGGCATGAACATCGAGCACATTTGGGCCAACAGTTGGTGGGGACACATCAAGAACAATGCTTACTGCGACCTCTTCAACCTCTACCCTGCCGATGCCACTGCCAACGGACGGAAGAGCAACAACCCGATAGGCATCGTAGACGGCACGGTGGCCTACACGAACGGCGTGACGAAGGTGGGCAAGAGCAGCAGCTATCGTGCCGACAGCCTCATCACCGTCTGGGAACCGGCCGACCAGTGGAAGGGCGACTTCGCTCGTACCTATTTCTACATGGCGACGTGCTACACCCACATGACTTCGCTCTGGACAACGACCGAAGGCCTTCTGACCGTTGACCCGGACAGCCCTCTGCTCATGCGGCCGTGGGTCTATAACCTCATGCTCGAATGGGCAGAAGCCGACCCGCTCGACGAGATCGAGCAGCAACGGAACGACGCCATCTGCGAGATTCAGGGCAACCGCAACCCTTTCGTCGATTATCCCGAGCTTTGCTATTACATCTGGGGCGACAAGACGGACGAGCAGTTCTATTGCAGCGAAGAGCATGGCGCAGAGATATTCGTGCCTGCTGCAAGCGAGGAGATTGACTTTGGGCTGTGGCCGCTCTCGCGCCCCTTCTCGGCTAAGGTTCAGGTTCGAGGCAGAGGCTTGAGCGATGGAGCCACGCTCTCACTTGCAGGTGAGGGGTTTGCCCTCGCCAAGACCGCGCTCTCTGCCGAAGAAATCACCGAAGGAACGACCGTCAGCATTGCCGTAACGCCATCGGACGAAGGCTCTTACACGGCGATGCTCTCCCTCGAAGGCAGCGGCTACGTGCAGCAGACGCCGCTGACAGTTTCCTTTGTTGACGGCATTCCCGCTTACGCAGCCACGGACATCGTCTGTGCCGTCAGCAGCCGTCGCTTCAATGCCAACTGGATGAACTACGAACCGGAAGCAACCTATACGCTCAACGTCTATACAAAAGATGATGCAGGCAAGGAAAAGACCTTCGGCACCTACACCACCACCGACACCACCTATCAGGTCAAGAATGTTCAGACTAACACGACATATTATTATAGAGTGAGCATCGTCAAGGACGGCACGGAGGTTGTGGGCAGCAACGAAGTCATGGTCGAGATGCCGGACATGGCACCTGTCTTCTCCGTCAGCGCCGACGACATCGCCTTCACCGCAACGCCTGGCAAGCCAAGCGCTCCCACGATGGTGAACATCACGCTGATGGCCGCTCCAAAGTATGTAACGGAAGTCAGCACGAGCGCCCCATTCGAGCTCAGCAGCGACGGAGAGGCATGGTCGCAACAACTGACGCTCACCGGCACAGGGCCTTCCTTCTTTATCCGCTTCGGCGGTGCCTTCGAGGAAGGCGATTATGAGGGCGAAGTCATTGTCAGCACAGAAGGACTGGACGACAGAGTCATCTCAGTAAGCTGCAGCGTGGATGCCACCAAGTCCTTCTTCGAGGACTTTGAGACAGGAAGCAAGGGAGCATACGCAGCGGCGGAAGTCACTTGCTCTGCTGCCACCTGGGAGTTGAGCAACGCCTTGATAGCCAGCGACGACAACGCTCTCGGCAGTAAGTGCGTCCGCATGAAGGGATATGTCAAGTCGGGCGGCGTCGTCACCACACCGGCATATCTTATGATGACCACAGACAAGGTGAACGGCTGCGACAGCCTTTGGTTCTGTGCCGGCAGCTATGGCAAGGACACAGGCGTGAAGATGACCGTCAGCTACAGCACCGACGGCGGACAGACGTGGTCGGACATTGTCTCGTCGCTTTCTGTCGAAACGATGAAACGCTATGGCTTCAAGATAAACCGCGACGGCAACATCCGCCTAAAGTTCGAGAGCGAGAACACAGGCAACAAGCGTGTCAACATCGACAACGTGCAGATGAGCGACTGGGAAGACCCGGACGGCATTGAAACAATTCATAATTCTAAATTCACAATTCATAATGGCATCTACGACCTGAGTGGACGAAAAGTAAGTCACCCACAAAGAGGAATATATATAATCAAAGATAAACTAAGAATAAAGAATACCTCTGCCTCTGAACAACGCGATTAATCATGAATTATGAATTTATAATTATGAATTAATCCATGCGGTACTTCATCACGCTTTCCTACGACGGCACATGCTATCACGGCTGGCAGATTCAGCCTAACGGCGACAGCGTCCAGCAACGGCTGCAGGAAGCACTTTCCGCCCTGCTCCGCCAGCCCATCGAAGTTGTCGGTGCAGGACGAACCGATGCCGGCGTCCATGCCCGAATGATGGTGGCGCACTTCGATTGGGAAGGAAAGGAGCCACTTGACCCGGCACATCTGGTCTATTCGCTCAACAAGTTCTTGCCGCCGGACATTGCCGTGCAGGACATCCGCCCCGTCCCCAACGACATGCACGCACGCTTCTCGGCCACCTCACGCACATACCACTATTTCATTCACACCTGCAAAGACCCCTTCATCTCTGCCTATAGCTGGCAGGTGCCATACAAGCTCGACTTCGCCCGAATGAACGAAGCGGCCAAGGTTCTGCTTGAATACAAGGACTTTACCAGTTTCTCGAAAGTAGGGACTGACGTAAAGACGAACTTCTGCGACATCAAGGAAGCCTATTGGGAGGAAGAGGCCCCGGGAAGGTGGCGCTTCACCATCACCGCCAATCGCTTCCTCCGTAACATGGTTCGCGCCATTGTGGGAACACTCGTTGAAGTTGGCCGAGGCAAACTGACCGTCGAAGATGTCCGCCGCATCATCGAAGCCAAAGACCGCCAGCGAGCAGGCGAAAGTGTTCCAGGCAAAGCCCTCTTCCTCGTGGACATCAAATACTGACTGCCGTTTGCGGAAGATAACCAAACCAATGTACTTTCACGAATAAACGTCCACCCTATGGTTTGAGACGATTCGCAACGTCTCTTCTCCAAACTTCGCAGGGGTCGTTCATTGCATGGTCATGTACTTGCAATTGCATGGTCATGTACTTGCAATTGCATGGTCACGACCATGCAACAGACGCCCCATTGGATGTTGGCAAAAAGAAAACGGGAAGCAACGCCTCGAAAAGGATGTTGCTTCCCGTTTTCTTTGATTGTTATTATTCTCTCTATGCTGACCGAACAGGAATTCTGTGCGGAGGTTATCGTGCAGTGCGGCTGGTGCTGATGCCTATCTCTGCATGAAGCGGACGATGGTCGGAGAAGGTTTCCTCTCCAACCCATGTGCGGTAAAAGGAGGGAACAACTTCCGGAGAAGCCGTGGGCCTGAACATGGCCACATGGTCGATGCAGATGTTCGGCGCTTCGGCAGGGAACGTCTTGTCGGAAGATGGGTTAAGGAAGAGGAAGTGCTTCTGCATCTCCTGGTAGAAGGGCATTCCGGGCTCATCGTTCAGGTCGCCCATCAGGAAGAAAGGCTTTGTCCATCGTTGAGCCTCGTCCAGGATGATGGGCAAGCTCGCCATGCGGTCTTCTGCCGTCAGAGAGAGGTGGGTGCAAGCCACGACATAGTGTTTGAACTCGGCCACCAGAAGCATTCGGGGCTCTTCCCTGCCAGGCAGAGAGAGACGGCGGACGGAGAGGGGGCGCTTCCTGCTGAGGATGCCAATGCCGTACTTGCCTCCCTGGTACTTGATGGCTGGGGCAAAGGTGGGATACATCTTTGCCTCGCGACCTATCTCTTCTAAGGAAAAGCAACCACCGTTGCGCCTCGTCATGCTGTCAATCTCCTGAATGGCAGCCACATCGGCATGTGCCTTACGCAGGATGCGGGCTTGACGGACATGATCTATCCTGCCATCCAATCCCTCGCCATGCTGAATGTTGTAGGTGGTGAGGTGCAGCGTGCGCGTTTTCCTTGCCTGCAGAGGCGAAGCAAAGGTTAGTATTAGGGCTAAAGCTAAGGCTAAGGTTAGGATAGGCTCTTTCATCGGATTTCCACTTCTTCTTTCATGTCGATTTCCTGTCCGTCTTTGTCGTAGAACTCATATTGGAGGAAGGCCAGCTTTTGGCTGGGAATGACTTTCACGCCGAACCCATATTTGAACTGCCATTTGCGGCAAAGGCTTATGATGCCCTGGTTCAGGTAGGCAGCGACGTAGGGATGAACGTGAAGTGTGAAACGCTTGATGCCGAGCTTATAATAGAGGAACTTGATTTTCCCCTCCAGGACTTTGTGGAAGAGGAAGCTGCTCTTGATTTGTCCGGTTCCCTGGCATGTTGGACATGACTCTTCTACAGCGACATCGGTCACGGGACGCACTCTCTGGCGGGTGATTTGCATGAGGCAGAACTTGCTCAAGGGCAAGATGTTGTGGCGGGCACGGTCGCGCTTCATCAACTCGCACATGCGTTCGTAGAGTTGCTGGCGGTCTTCGGCCAGCTTCATGTCGATGAAGTCAACCACAATGATGCCGCCCATGTCGCGCAAGCGAAGCTGGCGAGCCAGTTCCTCTGCTGCTCCAAGGTTTACCTCGAGCGCATTGGCCTCCTGGCTGTCGCCTCCATGATTACGGTTGCCGCTGTTGACATCCACCACGTGCAATGCTTCTGTATGCTCAATGATGAGGTAGGCGCCGTGCTTGTATGATACGGTTCGGCCAAAGCCCGACTTTATTTGCCGAGTGATGTCGAAGTTGTCGAAGATGGGCAGGCTGCCTTTGTAGAGCTTCACCACGTCTGCCCTGTCAGGCGCGATAAGGCTGACGTAGTCATGCACCTCGCGATAGATGTCTTCGCGATTGACGAAAATGTTTTCGAAGCCTGGGTTGAAAAGGTCGCGCAACATGCCGACTGTCCGGCTTGTCTCTTCATAGACAAGCGTAGGCAGTTCCTTGGCTTGCTGCACTTTGCGCAGTATGTCTTCCCAACGCGACACCAGCACTTTCATCTCAGCATCGAGTTCGCCAGTGCGCTTCCCTTCGGCAACAGTACGGACGATGATGCCGCAGTTCTTGGGCTTGATGCTCTCAATGACTTGCTTGAGGCGTGCCCGCTCGGCACTGCTCTTGATTTTGGTAGAGACAGAGACCTTGTCGCCAAAAGGCGTAAAGACAAGGAAACGCCCGGGGAAGGAGAGGTCGCAGGTCAGGCGTGGGCCTTTCGTGCTGATAGGCTCTTTGACAATCTGAACAAGCACCTCCTGCCCCTGTTGCAGGGTGGTCTGCACGCTCCCTTCCTTTGGCAAGTCGGGCAGTATGGAAGCCTTCTCGAAGGAGTAGAGGTTCTTGCGGTCGCTCTGCACCTGCTTGAGGTACTTGGCATAGGAGGCGAACTGCAGGCCAAGGTCGAGGTAATGCAGGAAAGCATCGCGCTCGTGACCGACATTGACGAAGCAGGCATTGAGCCCCGGCATAAGTTTCCGCACTTTTGCCAGATATACGTTGCCCACGGAGAAGGATAAGCTCTGTTCCTCCTCCTGATACTCAGCCAAACGCTTGTCCTCAGTTAAAGCGATCGAAATCTTCTTCGGCTGTACGTCTATATAAAGTTCGCTCGTTACGTCCATTCCTCCTTCGAAAAGATAAAAAATTGAAAAGGTGAAAAGGTTAAAACGCTAAGTGGAAAAGGTCAGACCCTTTCACTTTTACACCTTTTCACCTTTTCACCTCTTAACTTTTCCTCTGAGAAGTACCTTACTTGCTCTTATGTCTGTTCTTTCTCAGTCTCTTTTTACGCTTGTGCGTTGACATCTTGTGCCTCTTATGCTTCTTTCCGTTTGGCATAATTTTGGGTGTTTATGGTTAGTACTAATTATATATTTATACAATTTCGGACTGCAAAGGTACGACAAAAAGTGAAAAGAGAAAAGTGAAAAGAGAAAAATTATCCTTTTATTGTTGAAAAAAGTAGTCTGTTGTCTCGTTTCAAGGCAAAAAAGCCGTACTTTTGTGGTGAAAATGGAAGTTTAGAATCAAGAATTAAGCAAAAACACTATCCGCAAACCTCAATGTTTCGTGTTCAATTAGAAAAGTGGTATGAGACTTTTGGCCGTGACCTTCCATGGCGCAAGACGCGCGACCCTTACCTCATCATGCTCTCGGAGTTCATCCTGCAACAGACACAGATTTGTCAAGGCACGGACTACTATCTCCGCTTTGCCAAACGTTTCCCGACGGCAGAGAGTCTGGCAGAGGCAAGCGAGGAGGAAGTGATGCGGCTCTGGCAAGGGCTGGGCTACTACAGCCGCGCCCGCCATCTTCATGCCGCAGCCAAACAGATTGCCGAAGCAGGACGGTTCCCTCACGACTACGATTTTGTGAGGGCTTTGCCTGGCGTGGGCGACTACACAGCCGCAGCCATCATGAGCTTTGCCTTCGGCGAGCCATACGCCGTGCTCGACGGCAACGTGCAACGCGTCCTGTCCCGCCACTTCGGCATCACCGAACCTGTCGATACCACTCAAGGCAGGAAGCTCCTTCGCGCCCTGGCCGACGAGATGCTCGACACCCAGCGCCCGGCCCTCTACAACCAAGCCGTCATGGACTTCGGCGCTCTGCAGTGCAAACCCTCTGGCCCACTTTGTGACACCTGTCCGCTGGCCGAGACATGTCAGGCCTTACGCGAACATCTTGTTGACAAATTGCCTGTCAAATCAAAGCGCACAGCCATCCGCGACCGCTACCTTACTTATATATACGTGCGCACGAAGGACGGCTTCACCCTGCTCCACCGACGTGGCAGCGGCGACATCTGGCAAGGCCTCTTCGAGTTCCCGCTGATTGAGTCAGACAAGCCACTCTCAGCGAAAGAAGTGGAGTTGAAGATAAACACCACTCTTCACTCTTCACTCTTCACTCTTCACTCCATAGCCTACGGCATCCGCCATCAACTCACCCACCAACGCCTTCATGCCGACTTCTACTGCCTCACCCTGCCCTCTGCCTCTCAATGGTCAATGGCCAATCTTCAATGGCCAATCTTCAATGGCCAATCTTCAATGGCCAATGGTCAATCTTCAATGGCCAATGGTCAATCTTCAATGGCCAATGGCCAATCTTCAATGGGGCAATGGATTAAGGAGTCTGACCTCGACCGCTACGCCATGCCTCGCCTTTTGGAGAAGCTTTTGGAGAGGATGAAAGGAGAATAGCTTCGGAAGCGCAGGGCGCTTATCTCAGAAGCGCAGGGCGCTTATTGACAACAATCTACGTGTAGTTGGGCAACTTGCCACGTGTAGTTGGGCAACTTGCCACGTGATGTTAGAAGTCTTGCCACATGTAGTTAGAGGTCTTGCCACGTGATGTTGGGGGCCTTGATACGCGTCGAGTCATTTTTCCTAAGTATCTCCACGGGACCTAAGAGGCCCGAGGGACGCAAGGGGGCGTCGGCTGCAGGGCCGTTGATGACCCAGGTGCGACGCTGTTCCTTGGGCTGAGCGGCATCGTAGACCAAACGATTGAACCAGGTGCTGGTGACTTCGACTGCGATGGCGTTGCTGCCGCGACGGAGATAGGGCGTGATGTCGGTCTGGTAAGGCGCTGCCCAAAGGGTGTCGACGACCTCGCCGTTCACCTTGACGACAGCAATCTCTTCCACTTCACCAAGGCGGAGCAGGTACTGCTGACCACGACTCTTGCTGTCAAACTGGAAGGTCGTCTCGTAGGTAGCTGTGCCGGAGAAGGCGCGTCCTTCGTCGGTGAGCGGCAGGTCTTTCCACGGCTTCAGTTCCGTCAGCATGAGCGGTTCCGCTATGCCCCATCCTGTGGGGAAGGTGAGTGTCCAGTTCTGCAAGGACACAACCGGAGTCAGATGGGTGTTTCTGTTGCGCTTGTGACGTGCATCGTGACGGAAGACGAGGAAGAGCATCTCGCCTTGCTGTAAGTCGAGACGTACCCTTGTGTACGCGCCGTCGGGCTCTGCATCAGCCAGTTGAACGCTGCCGTTCATCGGATTCCAAAGCTCGGCACGACCTTCCTGACGGAACGACACTTCGCCCCTGAAGGCCTGTTCCTTCTGCGGACACACCATGTACCAGTCGGCTCCCTTCGTCCGACGATGCAGCCAACGCAACTCTGTGGGTTTCACGTCTGGCCGGATGTCATGATTGGCAAGCACTTGTCCAAGTTCCGTAACGGGAACATCTCTGACGATGCGCCCGCCTTGTGCCTCCATTATCTGCAGTCGTGCCACCGTCTCGGGCAGGAGACGCTTCGTGTCGGGCACCCAAAGCACGTCGTAGCGAATGCCGTCGGGAGTCGTCCAGCGTCCGTTTCTAATCCTGATGCGATGCAGCAGGGCGTCGGTGTTGCAGTAGTCGTAGGCATAGCCGTTGGGGAAGGGCACATGCTGGTCGGGCTTCTGCTCTATCTCGTCGCCGATGTACCAGAGCACGCTGCTCACGGGCTGTCCGCGCTCGAGCATGAAGGCGCAACGGGCCAGGTAGGTGTTGAAGCTACGCATGAAGGGCCACCATGTCTGCATCCTGAGGAATGGTGTGCCGATGCCGCCTCCGAACGATGTGCCGGGGAAGTAGCGGTCGGCATCGGGATTGTGCGTGTAGGTGTGGAAGACGGTATGCGTGACGCCCTCCACCATGTTCTGATTGGCCACTTCACGCAGTTGGCTGAGGTGTTCGTCCCAAGTCAGTTCGAACGACGTGAAGGACTCTGCCGACACGCGCGGCTTGCCGTACATGCGGGCTGCCGAAGCCGTTGGGCGTATGGGCTTGTAGTTGTGGTTCGCAAGCCAGTTGCTGAAGGGCTGCCAGTACTCGCACATCGGCACGTCGGCGTACTTGTAGTACTGCATCGGGTCGGCAGGGAAGATGTCGCCAGCCGCTGTCTCGTAGCTGACGGTCATGCCCTTCTCGTGGGCCAAACGGCTCATGTGACCGTAGAAATTGTCCGTGAAGAGTTCGTTGATGGTGCGTCGCCAGTCGGACAGGAACTTGCTTGTCTGCCCGCGGTCGTCAATCACCCACCCGAAGATGGCAGGCAGCCAGGTGAGCAGGTCGTAGTGCTGTCGGCTCTGGAACTCCTGCTGCATGTGCCGTGTCCACGTCTGCGAGGAGCACTCCCAGCTGTCCATCAGCATATTGTTCACCAGTCCCTTGAGCGGTCCGTCCGTGAGCCGGCCGATGTAGCTGCGGAACTGATAGGCGACGTAGGCCGTGTCGAGCTTGTTCACCTCCCAGCCGGTGGCCTCGGCAGGTGCCGGTCCGTTGCGCCGACCGGTGTTGACATGTCCGATACGCAGTACAATCCATCGGCCTTCGGGTGCCTTCCAGCGCAGCCGTCCGTCGGAGGACATCTGCTCTGTCAGGTTGAGGATGTCGGCACGACTTACGAAGCCTTTGCCGTCCTCGTTCATGTTCCCCGGGAGCGGCAACAAGGTGCGTGCCGTCCAGCCCGCCTCCATCTCCCAGTTGTGGCCGCGGGTGGCTGTGGAGAAACGCAAACGCGAGAGGCGCATGGGGTGCTGGTTGATGATTTCGATGATGTAGTCTCCCCCTTGCTGCATGTCGGGCAAAGCGAAGGTCATCGTCTTTTCGCTGTCCTGCCAATTGGCGTGAGGGAAGTCCGTGTCGAGGCAGGCTGACTGTCCCGGAACCGTGACGCGCAGGTGAATGTCGGGCTGTACGCTGAACGAGTGATTGAAGCCATCGATGGGGTTGAACTCAATGGCGCGGACTTTGGCCCCGTCCTTCATCCTGATGCGGACACGATGGGGCTTCTGGGCATCCGTGGGTTGCAGGGTGAAGCTGGCGTTCGGCTCTCCACGGAGAAGCTTTTGCCACTCCTCCTGATGATCGTCGGCTTCGACCGATTCCACCTGACAATAGTCGCCCGTATCGCCTTCGGGAGCAGGGAAGGCCAGCACGACGATGTCCTGCCAGTCGCGCCATTCCTCCTTCTGCGGTACTGGCAGTTCGACGTCCACCTCCTTGCCGCCCACAACATCCGCCCGCGAATAGCTCAGGTGGCGCATGGCTTGCTCGGGCTTAATCCACGGTCCTCCGCTCATGGCCCAGCCCGGACAGGTCTGCAGACTGAAGCGCAGTCCCAGACGATGCGCTTCCTCGGCCGTGTGGCGAACCAACGACTCCCACTTCGGACTCAGGCACTCGACATGTTCCTCCGTGCCAGGCCAGTCGGCAGGGTCGCCCACCTGTCCGTGGAAGAACTGCACACCCTGGATACCCGAAGCGGCGATGGCCTCGAGGTCACGGGTGATGCCCTCGCGACGAATACTGCCATTGAGGAAGTGGAACCACGTCTCGGGATAGTAGATGCGTCCCGGATGCAAGAAAGCAGCTTGGTCACTCTTCGAAAACGGACGTTGTAACTCGGCCGAGTCGGGCACGGCCGGATAGTACACCTGAGCCGTGGCATTCAGTCCGGCACTCAATGTCGCAACAAGTATTCGAAGGATGATGGTATGTCTCATAGCTTTGTCTGTTTTCGTTTCATCTCTTTCTCAGGCAACCACCTCGTGTACAGGAATGTCGTGGACTTCAGCGGGCACTTCGTCAAGGAGCTGGAAGGGGAAGCAGATGCCTGTCAACCTTGCGGCCTTCAGCTTGGGCAGCAGTCGGTCGTAGTAGCCTTTGCCGCGGCCGAGGCGATGGCCTGCCGCATCGAACGCCATGCCTGGGATGATGGCAAGCTGAATCTCGCCATAGTTTTCGGGAGGGAATAAAGGTCCTATGGGTTCCATGATGCCGAAAGCACCCTGAGCAAGCGATGCCTCGCCCCCATAGCGACGTAGCTCCAGCTCTTCGTCTTTCACAACAGGCAGAAGTACCTTCTTACCGCTATCATCGGCATCCTTTATCAGCGGACGGACGTCCACCTCGTCGGCAAGGGGGTAATACAAAAGCAGAGTGCCTGCTTCCTGCCACGAGGCAAGAGCAAGCACTCTGTTCGTTATTTCTGTTGACATCGCTGCCAACTGGTCAGCGCTGTACTGTTTCTTCTGCGCCCGGATGTATTGGCGCAGGGTACTTTTCCCCTCCCCTTTAAGGGGAGCACGGGTTGGGTCTATCACTTCTTTGCTTTCTTTGCAGCTTTTTCCTTAGCCTTGTCGTACTTCTCCCAAAGCTTCTTCTTGGCGCAGAGTTCCTTCTGAGCCTCGGTGCTGGCTTTGGCTGCTGCCTCGCTGGCTGCCTCGTCTGCGGCATTTGCCCAAGCGAACTGGAAGCCTTTCTGCACGTTCCAATAGCCGCGAGTAAAGTCTGGGAAGGCTACGGCGCAGCAGTTGTTGTCCATCGAAAGTGTGCCAAGTTCAGCCAGACAACACCACTCGGCGAGGTCGTAAACGTCCATGTCGAGAGGCAGTCCGTTCTGCAGGCAATAGACGAGACGTGCGTCCATGAAGAAGTCCATTCCGCCGTGACCGCCTACCTTCTGTGCCATCTCGCCATACTTCTTGATGATGGGATGGGTGTATTTGCTGACGAGTGCCTGCTGTTCTGCTGCGGGCAGGAAGCCGTGAGAGCTGAGGTCATCCACCTTGGGAGCCACACCGCTGGCGGTGAGCTGACTCTTGTCAAGTGCATAATGCTGTTCGGGATACTTCGTTGCATAGCCTTTTGTGCCGGTCAGCTTGTAGAGGCGGTTGTAGGGCTGCGGGTTCATCACGTTGTGCTGAATCTCTACGACTTTGCCTTCTGCGGTACGCATGAGGGTGGTTGTCTGGTCGCCGTTGCGATAGCTTGTGCAAGGTTTGCCGGTCTTCTTCTCGACGTATTCCTTGCCGTGAGCGCTCTTGGTATCCATTGCCACGAGGGTTGTGAAGCGGTCGCCGCGATGGATGTTCAGTGCGAGAGCAACGGGGCCGAGGCCGTGGGTGGCATAGACGTCGCCACGGTTCTCCATGTTATACTTCATGCGCCATCCCAGCTTGTCGGGGTCGCTGCCGTCAGGGTTCTTCCAGTAGTAGTCCCAGAAGTCGTCGAGGTTGTGGATGTAGGCACCTTCGCCACGGAGCACTTCGCCGAAGACGCCGTTCTGCGCCATGTTGAGCGTATTGAGCTCGTACCAGTCGTAGCAGCAGTTCTCGAGGATCATGCAGTGGAGGCGCGTCTTCTCGGAGAGCTCGATGAGTTCCCAGCACTGTTCGAGGTTCATGGCGCTGGGCACCTCGATGGCGGTGTGCTTGCCGTTCTCGAGGGCACATTTGGCAACGGGGAAGTGATGATCCCAGTCCGTAGCGACATACACGAGGTCGATGTCCGGACGCTTGCAGAGCTCTTCGTAGCCTTTCTCGCCGCTATAGATGTCTGCTGGCGGCAGACCTGCATCGCGAAGGTACTTCTGACAGCCCTCGGCACGAGCTTCCACGTAGTCGCACAGAGCAACGATCTGTGTGCCGGGGATGTGGGTGAAGCGTTCCACCGCACCTGGGCCGCGCATTCCGAGACCGACGAAGCCCACGCGGACGGTTGCCATCTTGGGAGCAGTCAGACCAAGGACATGCTGCTGTCCGGCGGGACGCTTGGGGGTATCTACGATGAGAGTTCCTTTGTCCCAATGTGTCTTGGTGGTGGGACTGAGACTTTGTGCCAATGAGCTGACACAGAAAACGGTTGTCGTCAGAAGGACGACGGAGAATTGTTTGATGTTCATTATGATTAGTTTTAGTGTATTAGCTGCTGCAAAGATAATAAAAGTTTCTCACATTCTCATGTTTTTTCTTATAAAAGAAACAAAAAAAAAGGTTTTCCTTCCCGAAGGGCGCTATAACGTACCCTTATTTCATTCTTCGAGCACACGAAGCTGCACTAATTCAATCTTTGTGGTTGTCTTCTTTGTGACTTTGAACTCCCAGTGGCCGAAGCGGACTGGTTCATTGAGTTTGGGGAAGTTCTGGAACTCATGCAGAATCAGGCCTCCGACGGTCAGATAGTCGTCGCTCTCGGGCAAATCGAGGTCGAGGAGTTCGTTTGCCTGAGCTATCTCCAGTCGGCCGGAGAGGAGATATTCGCCTGGTGCTGTCTGCTTTGCCGTGTAGTTCTTGCTGTCGTGCTCGTCCTCAATCTCTCCGAAGATTTCTTCCACGAGGTCTTCCATCGTGACGATGCCGCTTGTGCCGCCGAACTCATCAACGATGACTGCGAGGGAACGCTTCTGGCTGATGAAGATGCCGAGCAGCTTCTGTGCATTCATCGTCTCGGGAACGATAGATACTTCGCGGACATGCTTTGTCCAATCCTCGTTTTCTCCGAGGCGGAACATCTCGACCGTATGGATGTAACCCACGATGTCGTCGATGTCCTCCTTATAGACAATAATCTTGCTGTGACCGCTCTCAACGAACTGCATCCTCAGCTCCTGCAATGACGTTTCGGTCGAGACGGCAGTTATCTCGGTTCGCGGCACGATGCAGTCGCGCACCTTGACAGAGCTGAAGTCGAGGGCATTCTGAAAAATCTTCACTTCGTCCTCGATGTCTTCGTCGTCTGCTGCCTTGTCGATGTTGCTTTGAATGAGGTAATCGAGGTCTTCGCGAGTGAACGTCTTCTCGAGCGTTGCCTTCTTCACCTTTTCGCCCACCATCCAAAGCAAGAGCTTTCCGAGCGAGCTTGTGAACTTGCTGATGGGCCATAATAT
The DNA here is from genome assembly GCA_946415695.1 of uncultured Prevotellaceae bacterium. Lineage (GTDB taxonomy): Bacteria > Bacteroidota > Bacteroidia > Bacteroidales > Bacteroidaceae > Physcousia. Next base: position 16,327 of record CAMKTM010000010.1, read on the forward strand.
AATATAGAATATGTAGGCGGGCAGGACGAAGATGCGCATCATTCGGTTCGGGTTGATGCGGAAGAGAGTCTTTGGCAGGAACTCGCCGGTAACGAGCACGATGATGGTGGCAAGGATGGTCTGAAGCAGTAGGCAAAGGGCTTCGTTGGGGCAGTTGCCGTAGGGCTGATGGATGCCAAGCGGGACAAGCAGGAGGGCATTCACAATCTTTGCCATCAGGATGCCGTAGATGACGAGGGCGATATTGTTTCCCACCAGAAGCGTCGAGATAAAACTGTTGGGATGGCGGTAGAAGGTATCGATGAGACGTGCCGAGAATCCCTGTGCCTCTCTGTCCATCTCGAAGCGCAGCTTGCTGCTCGAGACGAAGGCAATCTCCATTCCCGAGAAGAAACCCGAAAGCAGGAGGATGCAGAGGACGGCTATGACGGTCGAAGTGTCAATCACTTTCTGTTTGCTTTTTATTTACGATTTTACTGTTCTCTTGCTCCTCGCTCCTTGCCCCGTTATCTTCTTTGACGGGGAAGGTGCCGATGGAGTTGAACACGGTGTAGCGTGTCATCTGTTCGTTGCTGTGGAACTCGGTGCCTTCCAGTTCGCGTTCTGGAGTGGTGATGTGCATGTATTTGGTGTTCCACATCTCGTGCTTGTCCAAGTCCCAGAAGAGTTCTTCGGTGCGGAACACGTCGCCGTTGACATTGCGCACCACGACCCTGCCGCGCAGCTCCCAGAGCTTCTGATTATGCAGCCATGCGGTGTCGGACTGCACGAAGAGGTCAACGTGGAACTTCTCGTCGAAGCGTTCCATGAGCATTCCTTTCATGAACTTCCAGGTGGGTTGCTCGCCGTTAATGCCATTGTAGATGTCCCACTCTTCCACCACCATGTGGTAGCGCATCACGCCGCTGTCGCTGATAAACGTGTTGATGCCCCTTGAGTGCATGAACAGGAGGGAATCCTTTTCATTGACGGGTTCTGCCAGATGCTCCACCTCGCCGGCACAGCCGAAGGAAAGAAGGAGAAGTATAAAACTAAAGATGTGAAAGCTCCTCATCAATATATCTTATACTTCATGAACCAGCGTTCGTTGAATGTCACGCCGAGGTTTATGAGGAAATAGTTTTCTGTTACCATGCCGGCGGAGTGCGAGGCACGCCTCAGCCATTGCAGGCCGACGTTGACGAAGGAGCGGTTGTTGATTCTGTTCGTGATGGGCACGCCTGCGCCGATGCTCATGCAGAACTCATAGGGGCCGTCCAGTCCGTTCACGATGAGATGAGGTGTTGCGAAGTTCATGCCTGCCCGGTACTGGATGCGCTTCCAGTAGATGGTGCTAAACGGGTCGGGCGTCCACTGGGCACCCACGGCTATCTTTGTCCTGTCCTTGTAGAGGCCTTTCATGGGCACAAAGCCGTCCATCGTCTCGATGGGCAAACGGCAGTTCGACCAGCATTCGTAATGGGCGTCGGTTGCCAGCAGGAGGGTGTTCTTGTGTTGCCATGCCAAGCCGAAGCCGAAGGTATAGGGCAGGTCGAAAGGAGAGGCGACCGTGTCGGTCTTTTCGCCTATTGTGACCGTTGCTTCCTGAGGTATCTTGTGCCCCAGGCTTGCGGTAAGGCCGAAGCTCAGCCAGTCCTGCTTCGACACGCGAACGGGGTATTGTGCGCCGAGGTCCACCTTGTAGCTTCTGATTGAGGCATAATTGTTCTTAAGGATGTAGGAGAAGGCGTTGCTGCTTGAAGAGCCTTCGGAGAACTGCTGTAGAAGGGTATGGTCGTACTTGCCCCAGAGGAAGCTGACATTGGCGCCGATGGCGAAGTTGCGGAACACCTTCCAGCCCAAGCCGAGGTAGGCTTGGTTCAGGCCTCCCCTGCCCGTGTAGGCGCTGTTGCTCTTGATGGGTTGCATGTTGTCGGGGTTGTAGCCCACGGTCTCTTCGGGCGAGCAGAAGTCGTAGCCGATGTCGGTGTATGGCATGAAGCCGGCAGCCAGACCAAGGTTCTTGGCGATGTGCATGCCGACGTGCACATAGTCGAACGATGCGCCCTTCGCTGCGGCCCTCTGCTCGTCCTGCCTCATGCGGCCGAAGGACCCGGTCATGCCAATGTCCAGGATAAGGCTCAGGGAGTCGATGACGGCATAGGAGGCAGGGTTCGACGTGTTGATGCGGTTGCCCATTCTGACGCCGAGGCCGGCACCGCCCATAGATTTGTTGAAGCCCTGCGACTGGTCGTGGAGCAGTCCCAGCCCGAAGCGGGAATACGGCGAGAGCGTGCCTGCCGTCTGAGCAAAGGAGCGAAAAGTGAAAAGTGAAGAGTGAAGAATAAGAATTACTATCACGCTCCAAAGACGACAACACGCCAATGACTGGCTCGGGTTATATATGGATATGGTTAGTTTTCGCATAATTCATTTTTCATTCTTTCATTTTTCATTCTTTCATTTTTTCATTCTTTCATTTCCAAATTATAGTCCAGAATCTTGTTCAGCCCTCGGGGAACGATATATTTGTCCGAGAAGATGATGTTCGTGATGTTTGTATCGAAGTTGATGTGGTCGCCGCCCGTCAAGAAGACTTGCAGGTTGGGGAACTTGGAGCGCATGGACTTGATGTATCCCTCTATCTCGTACTTCATGCCGCGCAGTACGCCGCTGCGTATGGCGGTCTCGGTGTCGTAGCCCATTCCGGGCACCTCGCCTTCGGCATCGACCAGAGGCAGGCGGGCGGTGAACTCGTGCAAAGCCCTGAGGCGCATCTGCATCCCGGGGGCTATGTTGCCGCCCCAGTAGTTGCCGCGGGCATCGATCACCTCGTAGGTGATGCAGGTGCCGGCATCGATGATGAGGAGGTCCTTGCCCGGCTTGAGCGAACTGGCGCCGATGACGGCAGCCAAGCGGTCGCTGCCCAGCGTCTGGGGCGAGCGGTAACGGTTCGTGATGGGAACGGGCGTGTCCGGCGAGAGACGCAGAATGGGGAACGGAAGTCGGCCGAGCGACGCTTCCTCACTGGCGGTGAGGTCGCGAACGGAGCCTACTATGCCACACCGGAAACGGTGTTTGGCCACGAAGGCATCTATACCGGAGAGCACGCCGCTTTCTCCGCGTATCTCGTCAACAGGCTCATCACCACGGAAAGCAACCATCTTGGCGACGGTGTTCCCTATGTCTATTATCAATTTCACGGGTGCAAAGGTACGAATAAGCGAGCACAATACAAAAGGAAACAACAAGTTTTTCTTTTTATTGTCGAACGGAAGGACTTTTGAATGACACGGAGGAATATAATGGAGGACGAAAATGATGTAAATTCAAAAATAAATATTCAACATCGAAAAACACGAAAAGCACGAAATCCGAGGAATGAACATCGGAAGATGCGAAAAGCACGAAATATCTTTTCGACTTTAAGTCACGCAGATTAAATTTATGTCACACAGAAAGCACGGTTCCGCCTGCGCCTGAGCGAAGCGAAGAACTGAGGTCGACGGCCCGAAGGGGAAAGTGAAGAGTGAAGAGTGAAGAGTGAAAAATCAAAGTCACATCAATTCGTTAAATTCGTTTTAATTCGTTGTTGAAAATATAATCTGTTTAATCTGCTCAATCTGTGGTCTTTAAATTAATTCATAATTCATAATTATTAGTGTCCGGTAAAATCGGCCTGTTCCGCCTGCGCCTGAGGCTTTAGCCGA
>CAMKTM010000011.1 GCA_946415695.1 uncultured Prevotellaceae bacterium
AACTGGAGAAGTTCGAGCCCAACTTCGTCATCTACAACGCCAGCAAGGCAAAGGTGGAGAACTACAAGGAACTCGGCCTCAACAGCGAGACTTGCGTTGCCTTCAACGTAACAAGCCGCGAACAGTGCATCATCAACACATGGTACGGCGGCGAGATGAAGAAGGGTATGTTCTCCATGCAGAACTACTACCTGCCCCTCGACGGCATCGCCAGCATGCACTGTTCAGCCAACACCGACATGCAGGGCAAGAACACAGCCATCTTCTTCGGCCTCTCCGGCACAGGCAAGACAACCCTCTCTACCGACCCGAAGCGTCTCCTCATCGGTGATGACGAGCACGGATGGGACGACGAGGGCGTCTTCAACCTCGAAGGCGGCTGCTACGCCAAGGTCATCAACCTCAGCAAGGAGAACGAGCCCGACATCTACGGCGCCATCAAGCGCAACGCCCTCCTCGAGAACGTAACCGTTGATGCCAACGGCAAGATTGACTTCGCCGACAAGAGCGTCACCGAGAACACACGCGTCAGCTACCCCATCGAACACATCGAGAAGATTGCCAAGAAGGTGAACGGCAAGAGCGCAGGTCCCGACGCCAAGAACGTCATCTTCCTCAGCGCCGACGCATTCGGCGTGCTGCCTCCCGTCAGCATCCTCACTCCCGAGCAGACCAAGTACTACTTCCTCTCTGGCTTCACAGCAAAGCTCGCAGGTACAGAGCGCGGCATCACAGAGCCCACTCCCACCTTCTCTGCTTGCTTCGGCCAGGCATTCCTCGAGCTGCATCCCACAAAGTACGCTGAGGAACTCGTGAAGAAGATGGAGAAGAGCGGCGCAAAGGCTTACCTCGTCAACACAGGTTGGAACGGCACAGGCAAGCGCATCTCAATTCCCGACACACGCGGCATCATCGATGCCATCCTCGACGGCAGCATCCTGAAAGCTCCCACAAAGAAGATTCCTTTCTTCGACTTCGAAGTGCCCACAGCTCTGCCCAACGTCAATCCCGCCATCCTTGACCCTCGCGACACATACGCCGAGGCAAGCCAGTGGGAAGAGAAGGCAAAGGACCTCGCCGCCCGCTTCATCAAGAACTTCAAGAAGTACGAAGGCAACGAAGCCGGCAAGGCTCTCGTCGCTGCAGGCCCGAAACTCTAAAAGAGTTGACGAGGCCGAAAGCAACGAACATCTTTGTTCGTCGCTGCAGGCCCCAAGCTGTAAGGCTTTAAGGCCGAAAGCAACGAGGCTTATAAAAGAAGCTCTCGTCGCTGCAGGCCCGAAACTCTAAAAGAGTAAGGCCGAAGGAAACGACCTCTTATAAAGAGCTCTCGTCGCTGCAGGCCCGAAGCTGTAAAAGAACAATTAACTGATTATAGGAGGATGCTTTGTGTGAAGCATCCTCTTTTTATGTCCTTACATTATCTATATGTATTTATTAACTTTATGTAAAAAAGGTACGAAAATCTTTGGAAGAAACAAAGAAAAATCCTACCTTTGCAGGAGGAAACTTATCACAATATGAGTACTACAGCATTACAGAATATATGGAAAATGCTTCTTAGCTACGACCTTTCAGCAGCCAACAAACGCTGGCTCGCAGATCATTTATATGAGCAGGCAAGGAAGGAAGAAGTCAAACCTTATACAATAGAAGAACTCAATGCGCGTATAGAACGCGCAGAGGCAGACATTGCGGCAGGCCGCGTCATCTCCCGTGCGGAAGCATCAGAGCGGATGCAAAGCTATATCAATCAACATCTGTAGTTCTATGGAAATCATTTGGGCAGATGAAGCGTTTAATGCCTGGAAAGACACCATAGATTATATTATTCAGGAGTTTGGTGTCCGAGCAGCAGAAAAATTCTACAAGAAGACAGAAGAGTGTCAGGACAATCTTATCATCTCACCACTGATTGGTAAAAAAGAACCTCTACTGAAGAATAGAAGTCGTTCATACAGAAGTCTTGTGATTAACAAACACAGTAAGTTAGTTTACTGTATTGAGAACGAAAATATTATCATTGTTGATTTCTGGGACACACGTCGCGAACCAACACAACAAGCTAAAAAGCTGGAATAATTCAAAGCCTCTTTGCGCAAAACAAAAGAGGCTTTTTCTTTACCTTTTTCTTTCTCATTTTAAGGCAAAACAATAAAAACTCTCTGAATTGCTTGGCAGTTCGGAGATTTCTTTTTACCTTTGCAACGGTGTTTCGCAAGAGACACAACATTTTATTTGCTCAAATTCCCACTCGAACTAGCACCTCAGTAAGGAGTTTATACGAGCAAAATCTACATGTGTTTGAAGTACGCACCAAGAGTGTACTTCACCATAACATGTAGAGGCTGTGCTAGACCTGAGTGGGATATGGCAGGAGCGCACTCTTTTCATATCCGAAAGTAAGTGCTAACTTGTTGAAGTAAGGATGTTAGTACTAACTTTTAACACAAACGAATATGAAACAGACATTTTTATTGATTGTGCTGGCATTAGGAATGTGCAGCGCCAGCCTTGCGCAAGTGGAGAAAAAGTACCGAATTGAAGAGGATGGTTTTGAGTGGTATCGGATAGAAGAAGGGTCATACCCAAACAAAAAATATGGAGCAGAAGATAAAAATGGTAAGGTACTCGTTCCATGCCAATATAGTTTTGTATATTACCATTCTGCAGAACATTATGTGAGATTACCTTATTTTTCATGTGATATAGAAAATTCGTCTAAGAGAGTAGTAGGTGTTTATTCAATAGATGGTAAATGCTTAATTCCAACGAGCAGGAATTATACAAGTCTCTATGGTTGGGAAGGTGCATTTATTGATCATTTCACAGTAGAAAGAGAGGGGATTGGAAAGGGTGTTTGCGATGTAAATGGTAGGGAGTTAATCTTTGTCAATGATATAGAATATATTTCTCCCGGGTACTCTAATGGAAAGTTTTTTTATGACTTCAAGAAAAATGGACTTATGGGGTTGATGGATGGGAATGGTAAAATCATAATAGAACCAAAATATAAACGTATATATTCAATAACATCCATGTATGATGAATATATTGAAGGTGAAAATGAGAATGGCGAAAGAATTAAAATTGCACCTTCTTCAATTGTAACGACAACTCAAAATCTTCTTGGAAAATACGAGAAACCATCCTCTTCCAGCAGCTCATCGCAACAAACTTATGTGTTCGAGTTTGACAGCTATATATTAGCCAACACAGATATTAAAGATAAAATGTCGATTAGCATATCAAGGTCAGGTGACTTTTTTGTAGATTATGGTGGTCTCCAACTTAAGTATAAATGTACATCTATTGAATATCATGAGGCAGAAAATCCTTTTGTATTATTTGACTATTCATACATAACATTCCGTGAAGAAGGAAAAGACGAATTAACCATAACTTCATCTGGAGTATTTCTATTTAGTTATATTACCACACCAATAAACGATACGGCCAGAAATGCGTTTGTGTCTATTTTGAAAGAAGTAAAGAACAAGACATTCATGCCTTCGGTAAAAAACACGAAAAGAATAGAATGACGTGATTACGCCATTTGCTAAAAGACGGGAAGCCATGCCGACATCTTCGGGCATAGTTCTCCCATATTATACTGAAAGATATTAGTTTACTGGAAGAAGGAGAAGTTGACGCTGCCGTAGGCGCGGTGCTCGACGAAGCGGGGATGCTGCGAGAAGTCGTTTGCCTTGCCGTGCTCGAGGACGAAGAGGCCGCCCTCTTTGATCAGTGGGCGGGAGAGGATGATGTCGGGCAGTTCGGGAATTTGCGGTAGGGCGTATGGCGGGTCGGCAAAGATGAAGTCGAACTGCTCGCGGCACTTGGCGATGAACTGGAAGGCGTCGGCTCGGACGGGGAGGGCTGCGGTGTCCTGCAACTTGTCGAGGAACTGGCGGATGAGGCGATGGTGGCGCACATCGAGCTCTACGCTGATGACGCGTCCACAGCCTCGGCTGACGAGTTCGAGCGTGATGCTGCCTGTGCCGGAGAAGAGATCGAGGGCTGTTGGCGCCTCGCTGAAGTCGATGTAGCCTTGCAGGACGTTGAAGAGGTTCTCCTTGGCGAAGTCCGTGGTGGGACGTGCCGAGAACGAGCGCGGCACTTCGAAGTGCCTGCCTTTGTATTTGCCGGTGATGATGCGCATTCCTTCGGAAGTGAAAAGTGAAGAGTGAAGAGTGAAAAATCAGAGTTACTTTACGCAGTTGTGTGGTAACTTTTATTCTTCACTCTTGGTTGATTATCGTCGAGCCTTGCTTCTTCACTCTTCACTCAAATTTAGTATATATTCCGCTAATGTTTTTTGCAAGTCTTTTGATGCGCCTTCGAGGTGCAGATTGTCTTGCTGTGCATTGAGGCCGAGGGCTTTCCAGATGCCGAGCACAAGGAAGATGCGGTCGCTGTCGTTGTCTGCTGCCTGGGATGCTGCATAGAGGAGTTTGCTGCGACGGAAGACGGCGATGAAGAATCGCTCGGCTTCGACGTGGAGATATGCGTCGCATTGCTCCATGTTTTCCGGGGCAGGGCGTTTCTCGTGCTTGGCAGCGAAGTGTTCCAGTTGCTGGGCGTCGGTGCAGCAGACCTTCACGTCGGGATAGCATTCCTGCACAATGCGGAGGATGCTTTGGTCGAGGCGGAAGATCATCACAGCCTCGAGTGCCGAAAGTATTTGGTACTGCATGTCGGCCATTGAACATTGAACATTGACCGTTGACCATTGACCATTGACCGTTGACCATTGACCGTTGACCGTTGACCGTTGGGTGTTGGCTGTTGGGAAGCACAGGCGGTAGAATGCCAGCATGTCGCTCTTGTTGAAATGTTCAAGAGGAACGATGGTGCTCTTCGTGTCTGCCACGAGTTCTACGCTCTGGAAACGATAATCCATGAGGTAGGGTTTCTGCAAGGCCTGGCGCAGGACGTCGGGTGCTGCCGCCGGCTCTGCCACGGAGAAGCGGTCTGTCTGCACTACAGAGCCGTCGAGGGTGCTGCTTACAGAAAAAGAAAATCCATCCGCACTCGAGCGGATGGATAGTCTAAAGCCAGTGAGTGATTTACTCCCAGTTGCCAGCATTGTTGTTCCAGTTGTTGCCGGCATCGCCAATCTTCAGGCCAGGATAAGCGCCCTTGGCATTGGCTTCTTCGTTGCGGTTGTAGATAAGTCGCTTGCCAGCCTTGCCCATTCCCTTGAGGAAGCTGCTGTCCGGAGCGTTGCACTCCATCACCTGGATGATGCTGCCCGAGCGTGTGGTGTTGGGGCAAGCGATGAGTTCGAAGGTGTCGCCCTGTGAGAAGGGGATGTAGCGCAGAGAGTCTGCCACGAAGCCTTCGTAGTTGTAGAGGGAGTCTTTGAGGGAAACCCAAATGGTGTCGCGACGGAAGTTCTCCAATCCGTTTGCCTTGATGGCAGCCTGGTCTCCGCTGTTGACGATGGCAGCGGCCTTGCTTTCTGTCAGGCCCTTGTTCATCTGGTCTTCGGTGAGGAGTCCCTGCTTCATGACAACGGGCAGTTTGCCGTTCTTGACGAATTCGATCAGCACGGACCAGTCCGCACAGTACTCGCCTTCGTGCTGTGCCTTGTAGGCTTCCTCGGCGCTGCGGATTTCCATAAGGCGGGCTTTAACTACATTCTCTCTGGCTGCGACGGTTGCGTCGAAGTCTTCGGTATCGCGAATGCTACGCCAGCAGATGAAGAGCAAACCGACGGCACAGATACCCAAAATAACATTTATTCCTTTTTTCATGACGTTATTTGTGAATTATTTTGTAATTTCGCATCGCAAAAGTAAAAATAATTATTCACATTTACGACAAAACAGTCTTTTTTTTATAAAAGAATGGCAATAAGTGAAGATTTAGGGGCAATTATCAGGGAGAACTTTGCCCACAATCCGACGAAAGAGCAGGAAAATGCCATTTCTATGCTCTCCGAGTTTCTTCTTTCAAGAGAGGGTGATGCCGTTTTCCTTCTGAAGGGTTATGCCGGCACGGGCAAGACATCGCTTTTGGCAGCTTTGGTGCGCACGATGCAGCAGCTTGAGCAGCGCTTCATGCTGCTTGCTCCGACGGGCCGTGCCGCAAAGGTCTTGTCCTCCTACGCAGGCGCGCCCGCATTTACTATACATAGGAAGATATATCGGCAAAAATCCATCACCGACATGAATGTCTTCCAGAACGATGTCAACCTGCGCGAGGACACGCTCTTCATCGTGGACGAGGCATCGATGATTGCGAACGATGCGCACGAAAGCACTATCTTCGGCTCTGGCAGGTTGCTCGACGACCTCATGCACTACGTGTATTCGTGCGAGGGCTGCCGCCTCATTCTTGTGGGCGACACGGCACAGCTGCCGCCGGTAGGCGACGTGGAGAGTCCTGCGCTGAACCGCACGATGCTCGAAGGCTACGGCATGACGGTGACGGAGCTGCAGCTGACGCAGGTGGTGCGGCAGCTCGAGGAGTCGGGCATCCTGTGGAACGCCACGATGCTGCGCAGCCTTATCCAGAACGACGAGATGTATGCTTTCCCGAAACTTCGCGGCAAGAGTTTCCCCGACGTGCGCGTCCTGCCCGGCGACGAACTCATCGAAGCCCTCGAAGACAGTTACCGCAAGTACGGCACCGACGGCACAATCGTGGTGACGCGCAGCAACAAACGTGCCAACGTCTTCAACGGCGGCATCCGCGCCCGCATCCTTGACTATGAGGAAGAACTCTCCGGCGGAGACCTCATCATGGTGGCGAAGAATAATTATTATTGGACAAGCCTCTCCCCAACCCTCTCCAAAGGAGAGGGAGCTTTATCGCAGCTGTTCCCCCCTCCTTTGGAGGGGACGGGGGAGGCTTTTATCGCCAACGGCGACGTGGCGGTAGTGCGGAGGTTGCGCAACGAGCGGACGTTCTACGGTTTCCGCTTCGCCGATGCCACCATCGTGTTCCCCGACTACGACCACACGGAGATGGACGTCACCGTGCTGCTCGACACCCTCCAGAGCGAGGCGCCTGCCCTGACGCGGCAGCAGCAGGAGGCACTCTTCCAGGGCGTCTGGGACGACTATCCCGAACTGACGAACCGGCGCGACCGCATGAAGAAGCTACGCGAAGACCCCTACTACAACGCCCTGCAAATCAAGTATGCCTACGCCGTCACCTGCCACAAAGCGCAGGGCGGACAGTGGGAGCATGTCTATATCGACCAGGGGTACATCACCGAAGAAATGCTCTCGCCCGACTACTTCCGCTGGCTCTACACGGCCATCACCCGTGCCACAGAACAGGTCTATCTCGTCAACTGGCCCGACTCTGCGCTTTCCGATGCCTGACAATGCCAGATGAAGAAACACACATGCCACAGGTCGTTGTTTGCTTGTACATGTAAAAGCAATTGCTTATACATGTACGTGCAATTGCTTTTACATGTACAAGCAAACACTTACTCGTGATGAGACAAACAAAAAGCCACGCGAACCGACCCTTCCAGCCCAAGCGAAATCATTCACTTCCTTTCCCTTTTCAGCATTCTAAAGCAAATAAAAGAAAAAAAAAGTCGCAATTAGGAAAAGTTTAATTTATTTTAACTATCTTTGTACGCGGAATATAGTCTTAAAGAAGGCATGAACATACTCGTCACAGGAGCAAACGGGCAGTTAGGCAACGAAATGCGCATCGTTGCGAAAGGTGCGACGGACCGTTACATCTTCACCGATGTCACGCAGCAGGAAGGCGTGGAAACCACCTTCCTCGACATCACCGACCTTGACGCCATCCGCGCCATGGTCAGGGAGAACGGCGTGCAGGCCATCGTGAACTGTGCCGCCTGGACCAACGTCGATGCTGCCGAAGCGCCCGAGAACCGTGCTCTTGTCGAGAAACTCAACGCCACAGCGCCCGAGAATCTGGCACGCGCCATGAAGGAAGTGGGCGGCTGGCTCGTGCACATCTCCACCGACTACGTCTTCGGCAAGGAGCCTTACAACACGCCCTGCCGCCCCGACCAGCAGGGCACGCCCACCGGCGTCTATGGCGAGACGAAGAAGATGGGAGAGGAGCGGATAATAAAGACCCTCTCTAACTCCCCCTTAAAGGGGGAGAATCCAGGCGAGAGGAACTCAGGGCAGGAAGTCTCCCCTTTAAGGGGAGATTTAGAGGGGTCTTCTGGCTACATCATCCTCCGCACGGCGTGGCTTTACAGCGAGTTCGGCAAGAACTTCTGCAAGACGATGCTCCAGCTAACCGCCACCAAGCCGCAACTCAAGGTGGTCTTCGACCAATGCGGCACCCCGACGTATGCCCTCGACCTGGCTCGCGCCATACAAGTCATCCTACAGAAGCCCGTACAAGGCATCTACCACTTCTCCAACGAAGGTGTCTGCTCCTGGTACGACTTCACGCAGATGATAGCCCGCATCGCCGGACACAAGGACTGCGACATACAGCCCTGCTATTCCTCGGAGTACCCAAGCCCCGTGAAGCGCCCCGCCTACTCCGTGCTCGACAAGCGCAGCATTCGAGAGACCTTCGGCATCAAGGTGCCCTACTGGGTCGATTCGCTGGAAAAGTGCATTAAGAACATCATTGACCATTGAACATTGACCATTGAACATTATTCCGACCCGAAGACTTAGGGCGCAGCCCAATGGTCAATGGTCAATGGTCAATGGTCAATAAAGAAAAACAAATGGAAGTCATCAAAACCGCCATAGAAGGTTTACTCATCATCGAACCACGCATCTTCAAGGATGCCCGCGGGTACTTCTTCGAATCCTTCTCGCAGAGGGAGTTCGAGGAGAAAGTAGGCCCCATCCACTTCGTGCAGGACAACGAAAGCATGTCCTCGTACGGTGTGATGCGCGGCCTGCACTTCCAGCGCCCGCCCTTCACCCAGAGGAAGCTTGTCCGCTGCGTCAGGGGAGCCGTTCTCGACGTAGCCGTCGATATCCGCAAGGGCTCGCCCACCTACGGACAGCACGTCGCCGTGGAACTCACGGAAGACAACCACCGGCAGTTCTTCATTTCGGAAGGCTTCGCCCACGGCTTCGCCGTGCTGAGCGAGACAGCCGTCTTCCAGTACAAGTGCGATGAGTTCTATCATCCGGAAGCCGACGGCGGCATCGCCATCACAGACCTCAGCCTCGGCATCGACTGGCGAATCCCCACCGAGAAGGCCATCCTGAGCGAGAAGGACACGAAGCATCCCTTGCTCAAGGACTTTGAAAGCCCGTTCACAGACCCTCTCTAACTCCCCCTTAAAGGGGGAGAACACAGGCTGAAAACAATGAAATGGCAAACGGCAGACACAATAGAATATGAACTTCTAAAAAGCCATTCAAAGGCAAAACGCAGCAATCAGACAGAAGCAGAGTCTGTTTTCTGGCAAATGGCGAAAGGCAGCGGACTAGGACAAAAGTGCAGAAGACAATACATTATCGGAGAGTATATCGTTGACTTCTTCTTTCGGCAATCAATGCTAATAGTGGAAATAGACGGAGGATACCACTTCACAGAAGAACAACAAAAGGAGGACATAACGAGACAAAACTGGTTGGAGCAAAAAGGATATAAAGTTCTGCGGTTCACCAACGAACAAGTCTTATATGACACAGACAATATGATTAACGAATTAAAAAAGCATCTAATCTAATATGAGTAACAACAGTTCATCCCCCTTTAAGGGGGACAGAGGGGGTCTCAACATCGTTATAACAGGCGGAGCGGGCTTTATAGGAAGTCATGTCGTGCGCCTTTTTGTCAACAAATACCCTGAGTACAAGATCATCAACCTCGACAAGTTGACCTATGCCGGCAACCTCGCCAACCTCAAGGACATCGAGGATAAGCCTAACTATAAGTTCGTGAAGATGGACATCTGCGACTTCGACGCGTTCCTGAAGCTGATGCAGGACGAGAAGGTGGACGGCATCATCCACCTTGCCGCTGAGAGCCACGTCGATCGCAGCATCAAGGATCCCTTCACCTTTGCTCGTACAAACGTCATGGGCACGCTCTCCCTCCTGCAAGCTGCCAAGCTCTATTGGGAAAGCCTGCCAGAGAAGTACGAAGGCAAACGCTTCTATCACATCTCCACCGACGAGGTGTATGGGGCTCTCGAAATGACCAATCCCGAAGGCATCAAGCCGCCGTTCACCACGACAGCCAGCAGTTCGGAGCATCACCTGGCCTACGGCAAGGACTTCTTCTACGAGACAACGAAGTACAACCCCCACAGCCCGTACTCCGCTTCGAAAGCCTCCAGCGACCACTTCGTCCGCGCTTTCCACGACACTTACGGCATGCCGACCATCGTCACCAACTGCTCCAACAACTACGGCCCCTACCAGTTCCCCGAGAAACTGATACCTTTGTTCATCAACAACATACGCCATCGCAAGCCGCTCCCCGTTTACGGTAAGGGCGAGAACGTGCGCGACTGGCTCTACGTCGAAGACCACGCTCGTGCCATCGACACCATCTTCCACCACGGACAGATAGCCGAGACGTACAACATCGGTGGCTTCAACGAGTGGAAGAACATCGACATCATCAAGACAGTCATCAAGACGGTGGACCGTCTGCTGGGCCGTCCCGAAGGAGCCGACCTCGACCTCATCACCTACGTCACAGACCGTCTGGGCCACGACGCACGCTATGCCATCGACTCCACCAAGCTGCAGAAGGAGCTGGGCTGGGAGCCGTCGCTCCAGTTCGAAGAAGGCATCGAGAAGACCGTCAAGTGGTACCTCGAGAACGAAGAGTGGATGGACAATATCACCAGCGGCGACTATGAGAAATACTACGACGAAATGTACAAGAATCGTTAGACAACATAAACAACAAAACCAAATAATCATTAAAACTATGAAGAAACGTATTCAAACAAGACTGACAGCTGTGCTCACAGCATTGCTGCTCACAACCGCTTTCTCTGCACAGGCTCAAAACACTTCAGAGAACCAAATGAACTATCCCTATGCCTTTATCGGCCTGCAAGGAGGTGGCCAGACCACCTTCACGAACTACAACAACTGGGAACTCATCACACCCACAGCCAGTGTCTATGTGGGCGTACATTTCGTACCTACTCTCGCTGCCCGACTGCACTTCAACGGCATTTGGAACAAAAGCGGCATCAGCAAGGACGACATTGAGGCTACGTTCAAGTACAAATACTTTACGAGCGACCTCGACCTCATGTTTAACGTGGTCAGACTCTTCTGCAAGAAACCCCATAAGCTCAATGCCTACCTCATTGGCGGCGTAGGCCTCAACTATGCTTGGAACAACGAAGACGTGCCTGCCCTGAGGAAGTACATTTCAACAAGCGAGAGCAGAAACCGCCTGAGCCACAACTTCCGCGTTGGCGCCATGCTCGACCTTAACGTCGCCCGCAACTGGAGCGTCAACCTTGAAGTAGCCGGCAACAGCCTCAGCGACCGCTACAACAGCAAGTACACTGACCACGACGACTGGCAACTCACAGCACAGCTCGGTGTGACATACAAGTTTGGCATTCGCCACAAAGTAAAGGAAGCTCCAAAATCCAACATCATCGTGGCTCCCGCAACCATTGGCACGGAAACAGAGACTGCTTCTGCCAACACAAATGTGGAAATCGAGAAGCCCGAACCCGCACCGGTACCGGCACCGGCACCTGTGGTAAAGGACATCACCCGCAACATCTTCTTCTCCCTCCGCCAGACAGAGGTTACTCCTGCTGAACAAGCAAAGGTGAAAGAAGTGGCTGACTGGCTCAAGGAACACCCATCGGCTAAGGTCACTATTACAGGTTATGCCGACAAGAAGACCGGCACAGCCGACATCAACTCCCGCCTTGCCAAGCAACGTGCCGAATCCGTCACAAAACTGTTTACGAAGAAATATGGCATCGAGGCAAGCCGCATCACGACTTCCTCGAAGGGTGATACCGTTCAGCCCTTCCCAAGCGACAACGAAAAGAACCGCGTAACCATAGTCGTCGGCAAGGAGTAAGCACTCTACGCAAACATGCAACGATTAAAGAACATCCTTGGCAAGATACTGAAGCTCCTCTTCAAGCATCAGAAGATAGCCATCACGGCTGTAGCTTTCATGCTCATCGGGCTGTTGAGGTTCGTCACCTTCCACGTCGATGCCTTCAATCCCGTGGCAAAAGGTCTCAAGGGGTTCTCCACAACGGACATCTTCTACGACATGATGTTGGCTTCACCAGCCGACACATGTCGTAGCATTGTCATTGTGGACATTACCCAGTTGCACAGTCGCGACTCCATTGCCTCCGTTCTCGAAGAGCTTGACGCCCTTGAGCCCGCAGCCATCGACATTGACGTCGTCTTCGAACATCCCAAGGAGCCTGTAGGCGACATGCATCTCGTCCAGGTCGCTGCCACACTCTCGAACGCCGTCTTCTCCTTCAAGATGATGGATCCCGACCACGAGCGAAACGAGTTTACCAGGCAGGCGCACTCCTTCTTTGCCACAGAGTTGGGGCTCAACGAAGGTTTCGTCAATGTTGACCGCCGCATGATGCGTAGCATTCCGCTCTGCCTCGAGATGCAAGGCAAGACCTACCCCTCTGTCATCGCGAAGATGCTGGAAGTGATTCAAGGCAAGCCCTTCGACTATCAGCATCACCGCAAACATCTTATCAACTACGAGCCAACAGTCTTTCGCGTCATCCCATACGACTCCATTCAGCACAACGCGGAACATATCAGGGGACACATCGTTATCTTCGGTGGCGCATACGAAAGCGTTGACATGCACTACACGCCGATCGGGCAAATGCACGGAACGAATGTTCTGGCATACGCCTTGAAGACGATGCTCGAGATGAAGCAGCAAATCAACTGTACAGGCATCCTCTTCTGGCTGATAACCATTGTGCTTTCCTACATCAGCGTATGCATCATCATGGCATACAAAGACAAAACAGCCAAGATGGGCAACGAAGTGTTGGGCGACATCCTGCGCACCATCTTCGTCACCTCCCTCTTCGTTTTCCTGCTCATGTCGGTCTTCATGTCCATCGCCTTCATGCTCTTTGCCACTTGGCGCATCAATTTCGACCTGACCCCGACGCTGACTGTCATGGCACTGACCACCACAGCGGCGGACATCGTCAGAATCACAATCAAACATACATATATAAAATAATTTATGTTTCGGGTGTTCTGTAAGCAGTCACAGGGTATTGAAAATAATGCTTAACCATTATCCGCAGAAAGCTTAACCATTATTTGCAGGAATGTGTAAAAGATTATATACACCGGTCTTCCGAGACATCCGAAACTTCATTAAAATAATGTACAACTGACACCAAAATCTGATATTATGAAACGTCTGAATCTTCGTACAATGTTTCTCGGCCTGCTGCTTCCCCTTGCAGCCGGCATATATGCGCAAACACCTATACAGACCTTCCTTGTAGGAGAAGTCAGCAAGTCTGTCATCCTCTTTCAAGGGAACAAGAAACTTGCCATCACTCCGGGCGACGAGCTTCCCCTCAACGCCATGATCACCATTCCCGAGGACGGAAGGCTTGTCGTTTACAACGAGGCCAAACTGCGCCAATACACAATAATAAAGTCGGGCACATACACTTTGGCAGAATTCCTTGACAGCAGCCGAAAGAAGAATGTGCCGGAGAAAGCTTTCAAGGGAATCATCAAACTCGTCACCTCGGGCAGCGAGCTGCCTGACGGCGTCGCCACCATAGACCGCGAAATACGCACTGACTCCACACAAACCACCAAAGAATAGAACGATGCGCAGCCTCGTCTCCCTACTGTTTCTGGCGCTTTCCTGCATGGCTCTCCCTGCGCAGGAACTGACGAAAGAGATGTCCAATCTGGCACAGAAGCTTTATGAAGCCCTCAACAAAGGGCATCAGGAAGAAGCCGACTCGCTTGCCGACCGCTACCTGGCTCTCTGCACAACCGACAATCTCCGCTACGGGCTTTATTATGCAGAGGCAAAGCACATCAAGGCACGTTCCGCAGCTGCCAGGGGGGACTTTGCTACGGCGCAGCAAACCATGGACGAGGTCATCAACGTACGGCTCGACAAGCGTTCCGCACAAAACTTCGACCGCTTAGGAACCTCCTACTTCGACCGCAGCACCTATCACTTTCAGCAACACGATACCGACGGAGCCATTGCCGACCTTCA
Organism: uncultured Prevotellaceae bacterium; assembly: GCA_946415695.1. GTDB lineage: Bacteria > Bacteroidota > Bacteroidia > Bacteroidales > Bacteroidaceae > Physcousia. Next base: position 14,179 of record CAMKTM010000011.1, read on the forward strand.
AGCTGCTGCCGATGCCTATCAGAAGGCTAAGGCCGATGCCAAGTATGCCACTGCGCTCTGCCAGATGGCCGTCTTTTGCCGATATCGAGGCGCACCAGGCGATGCCGAGCGCGAGGAAGAATACTACGAAAAAGCATTCCCTTTCGTGGAGAAAGGCACGCCGGAATATCTCTCCGTGGCTGCAAGGATGATAAATGTCTACAACGAACAAGGCAAGTCCGCCAAAGCCAGCAAGCTGGCCAAGCAGCTGCAGAAGACGGGCAAGAAGGTGTCCGAGAAGGATCCCACCCGCTATGCCGACTTCCTGCTCTCGGCTTCCGTGGCAGAGGCTAACAACGGCGACTACACGCAAGCTCTCTCCTACGCCGAGGAGGCTCAGACCATCTACAAAGAAGCCAACCGCACCTCCGACCACAACTATGCCGTTCTCCTGAAGAACATCGCCGACTGTCACTTCCACCAGCAGCACTACAAAGAGGCACTCGCCCTTTACGAAGAGGCCAAGCCACTGCTACTGCAGACGGAAGGAGAAGGCGGAAAGGTCTATCAGGGCTGTTTCCAACAACTCATAGCCACGAATGCCAGGCTCGGCAACAACGATTTGGCACAAGAGTATTCGCAACGCCAACAGGAACAAATCTACACCGGAATAGCCGACACCACGACGCTGAACTATGCCAACACACTCGCCACTCAGGCACAGATGCAGGCCGACATGGGCAATTTCCGAGAGGCGGCGGCTTGGGGCGAACGCGCCTTCAGGCGCTACGAAGCGCGAGGCGACTCCCTGCAGCAGGCACTCATGCTCTACACCCTGAGCAACTACTACTCTCACCTCGGGCAGCAGCAGCGAGCCGACAGCCTTAATGCCCGCTCACTGCAACTCAGCCACAGAAGAGGCTTCAACCAGACAGAGGCCGACGCCCTCAATCAGCAGGCAATGTCGCTTTACAGAAAAGGACAATACCGCGAGGCGGACGAACTCTATCAGCAAGCCATCACGATACTCCGCAAATCAAGCCTCTCCGCCTCGACGGCCTACGCCAGCGTCCTCGGCAACAGAGCCCTCTGCCTAAGCGCACTCAATGCGCCAAAGGATGCCGTGACGCTCACCAGGGAAGCACTCGGCCTGCAAACAAGCATACTTGGTCCCGAACACGAAGACAACGTCATGCTGCTCTACAACCTGGCCATGTACTACCATCGGCTCGGGCAGATGGACAGCGTGGCACACTACTATCACCGCGCCATCACCCTGCTGACCAGGCAAGTGCGAAACAACTTCTCCTTCCAATCCACCAGACAACGCGAGCAATTCTGGCAAGGGAAGAGTCTCCTCTATCAGACGGCACCCCTCTTTGCCACCTTCCCCGACAAGGCTCCCGCCGGACTTCTTGCCGACATCTACAACGCACAACTCTTCACGAAAGGCATTCTGCTGAACAGCGAGATTGACTTCCGCCGACTCCTGCAGCAGTCGGCAGACAAGACCGTCCTTAGCCAATACGACGAATTGCTGTCCCTGCGAGCCGAGTTGCAGCAGTGCTACGAAGCAAAAGCAGGAGAAGGCAAAGACCGCATCACAGCATTGCAGCGACGCATCGAGAAGCTCGAACATGCCATCGTAAGGCAGTGCAAGGCATACGGCGACTTCACACAAAACCTCACCCTCACCTCCGACTCCGTGCTCCGCGCCCTGCAGCCCGGCGAAGCAGCCGTAGAGTTCCTCGAAGCCGACATCACATACGGTGGGAAACCCGACAGACTGTACCTCGCACTCATCCTTCGTCCCGAATGGAAAGCGCCAAAAGCCTGCCGACTCTTCTTCCGCAGCGAGATGGAAGAACTCGGGTATCCGGCAGACACCCCAGTAAGCCAACTGCTCAGCAAGCCAGAATGGCAGAACAAAATCTACAGCGACAGCAAACTCGGACAACTCGTCTGGAGCAATCTGACAAAGGAAACCCAAGGAGTCACACACCTTTACTTCGCCCCAACAGGCGTGTTCTATCAATGGGGCATCGAGTACATGCCCGTCACCGAAGAAGGCAAAAGCATCTCCGAGACACTGAACATCTCCCGCCTCTCTTCCACAAAACTCCTGGCACAGCGCAGCGACCCGACAGACTTCAGCGAAGGCGACGTCATCATCTACGGCGGACTGGAATACGAGAACATGACCGTAGAAGACATGTACGCCTACCATGACATCGACGAAGAAGAGGTGGAGGACGACGAAGACTTCACCCTCGAACTCGCCCTCGAACAGCAAATGGCCGACTCCCTCGCCATCGCCGACCTGGCAGAACGCGGAGCATCCGTCAAAAACCTGAACGGAGCAAAAGAAGAAGCAGAAGCCATAGAGCGACTGCTCTACAACAAAGGCAAAAACTACAAAATCTACGAAGGCTTCAGCGGCACAGAAGAAAGCTTCAAGAAACTCGGACACCGCAACATCTCCCTCCTGCACATCGCCACGCACGGCTTCTCCTATCCCGTAGAAGAACAGACCAGCGGCAAACTCGACTGGCTCACCTCCACCAACACCCCGGGCACAAAGCCAAAAGACCCACTCTGCTATTCAGGCCTCCTCTTCTCCGGGTGCAACAACAAACTGCAAAAACCCGACGACTTCCCCGACGACATCGACGACGGCATCCTCACAGCACAAGAGATAGCACAACTCGACCTCGCCGGCCTACAACTCGCCGTCCTCTCTGCCTGCCAGACAGGCACCGGCATGCTCCGCGACGACGGCGTCTTCGGCGTGCAGCGAGGCTTCAAAAAAGCCGGAGCACACACACTCGTCATGAGCCTCTGGAGCGTCAGCGACGCAGCCACACAACTCATGATGACCACCTTCTACGAAGCACTGTTCAACGGGCTCCCCCGTCACGACGCCTTCCTGAAAGCACAAGCCGCCGTACGCAACGCCTATCCCGAACCCCACTACTGGGCACCCTTCATCATGCTCGACGACATCTGACAAACACCTCCCCACCCCACACAACACAATCACGAAAAAACCGCCCTCCTCCCCGAGAGCGGTTTTTTCGTGCCTCAACAACAAGAACGCCACAGCACATCCGTTGCTTGTACATGTACGTGCAATTGCTTTTACATGTACAAGCAATTGCACGTACATGTACAAGCAAACAACATGCTGTGCCTATCTTCTTTTTGTTCAGAATTAGATTTCGTCGAACTCACGTTATCATATATAAAGCAGGGGCACGTCATGCGACGTGTCCCTGCTTTATATATGACAATGTCTATCAGATTTTTATGCCGTGAGCAGCTCGATGAGTTTCTCTACGGCGGCGTGGAGGCCGTCGGGGTTCTTGCCGCCGGCTGTGGCGAAGTGGGGCTGACCGCCACCGCCGCCCTGCATCAACTGGGCTGCTTCGCGGATGTTCTTGCCGACGTTCACGCCAGCAGCAACGGCGCTGTCCGAAGCGGCTGCGGTGAGGAGGGGCTTGCCACCTGCCAAAGAGCCGATGACGACGATGCTGTTCTCCACTTCTGCGCGAAGCTGGAAGGCGATGTCCTTCACGAACTCAGCACCAAGAGGCGTGATGGCCTTGAGGACCTTCAGACCGTTTATCTCCTTTTGTTCTGCGAGCATCTGCTTCTTGAGATCGGCAGCCCGTTCGCGCATCACATCTTCCACTTGCTTGCGGAGGTCGGCGTTGTCGCTGATGGCCTTCTGTATGGTGCCTACCAAGTCGGGAGCATTGTTGAAGAGGCTGCGCAAACCCGTTATCATGTCCTGAAGCTTATCCATCTGTTCCTCGACGACTTTGCCCGTGATGGCTTCTATGCGACGTACGCCTGCTGCCACGCTGCTTTCGGAGAGGATGCGTACCATACCGATGCAGCCTGTGCTGCTGGCATGACAGCCGCCGCAGAACTCAACGCTCGAGCCGAACTGAATGACGCGCACCCTGTCGCCGTACTTCTCGCCGAAGAGGGCGATGGCTCCGAGCTTCTTGGCTTCCTCAATTGGCGTGTCGCGATATTCCTGCAGGGGCAGGTTCTGACGGATGCGCTCGTTGACGAGATGCTCCACCTCGCGTATCTGTTCGGGACTGACTTTCTCGAAGTGCGAGAAGTCGAAGCGCAGATAGTCGGGCGTCACAAGCGAACCTTTCTGCTCCACATGGTCGCCGAGCACTTCCTTGAGGGCTTGGTCGAGCAGGTGCGTACAGGTATGGTTGGCCTCGATAGCGCGGCGGCGCTCCACATCCACGCAAGCCATGAACTCGGCTGCGGGATTCTGTGGGATGCGCTCCAGGATATGGATGCTTACGCCGTTCTCCTTCTTGGTGTCGAGCACCTTGATGGTCTCCTGCTCGTTGCAGATGACGCCCGAATCGCCTACCTCGCCGCCCATCTCTCCGTAGAAAGGTGTCTGGTCGAAGATGGCCTCATAGACGACGCCCTTCTTCTGCTTCACTTCGCGGTACTTCACGATGTGGCAGGTGTATTCCGTGTAGTCGTAGCCGACAAAAGACCCCTCTAAATCTCCCCTTAAAGGGGAGACTTCCTGCGCTGACTGCTCGCCTGTGTCCTCCCCCTTTAAGGGGGAGTTAGAGGGGGTTTGCCAGTCGCCTGCCTCAACTTGTGCAGCGTTACGGGCACGCTCCTTCTGTTTCTGCATCTCGACGTTGAAGCCGGCCTCATTGACTGTAAGTCCGTTCTCGCGGCAGATGAGTTCTGTGAGGTCGAGGGGGAAGCCGTAGGTGTCGAAGAGGGTGAAAGCCTTCTCGCCGGCAATCTCTGTATGTCCGGCTGCCTTTGTCTCCTTCATCACGCCGTCGAGGAGCTTGATGCCCGTGTCGAGTGTGCGGAGGAAGCTCTCTTCCTCTTCCTTCATCACCTTCGTAATGAGTTCCTTCTGCCCTTCGAGTTCGGGATATGTGGCTCCCATCTCCTTTATGAGGACGGGCAGGAGGCGATAGATGAAGGCCTGCTTCTGTCCGAGGAAGGTATAGGCGTAGCGTACGGCGCGGCGCAGGATGCGGCGGATGACGTAGCCTGCCTTTGCGTTGCCCGGCAACTGGCCGTCGGCGATGCTGAAGGCGATGGTGCGCAGATGGTCTGCCACCACTCGCATGGCCACATCCGTCTCCTCTTTCTCGCCATAGCGGTAGCCGCTGAGGTCGCCTATGGCACGGATGATGGGCTGGAAGACGTCGGTGTCGTAGTTGGAGTGTTTGCCCTGTATGGCACGGACGAGGCGTTCGAAGCCCATGCCGGTGTCGATGACGTTCATGCCGAGCGGCTCGAGATGTCCGTCGGCTTTACGTTCGTACTGCATGAAGACGATGTTCCAAATCTCGATAACCTGCGGGTCGTCCTTGTTGACCATTTCCCTACCGGGCACTTTGGCCTTTTCTTCGGGCGTACGGCTGTCGAGGTGAATCTCGGAGCAAGGGCCGCAGGGGCCTGTGTCGCCCATTTCCCAGAAGTTGTCGTGCTTGTTGCCATTGA
>CAMKTM010000012.1 GCA_946415695.1 uncultured Prevotellaceae bacterium
TCTCGGGGGGCTTTAGACGGTGAGGTCAGTTCCTTTATCTGTTCTTCCACGGAGGGGATGTCCTGAATGATGATGAAGTCTGCGTCGGTTTGCGGCTTTTCGTTCGCCCCAGCTTCTGCGGCAAGGCTTTCTGTGTCGAGAGGCTTTTCCTCCTCCGTCTTTGTCGTTTCAGGCTCTTCAGCTTCTGCCTTAGCTTTGCCGATACGCTTGCGAGGCTTTTTTTCAGGCACAGCTTCTGCCGTGGCTTCTTGAGGAGTGTCAGCTGGAGTCTGGGGTGTCGCTTCTTCCTGCTTGGCTTTGGCCTCGGCTTCTTTTTCTGCTTTCGACTTGCGGCCTCGCTTTTTAGGGGCTGGCGCATTTTCCGCCGTCACGGGGGCTTCCTTGCTCTCTTCAGCCTCGGGAGAGGGGACGGGAGAGACGGCTTCTGCTTTCGGCTTGCGTCCGCGTTTCTTCTTAGGGGTTGGTTCCACCGGTGCCTGGAGCGACTGGGCATCCAATATGTTGTAAATAAGAGTAGTCTGGTCGTTGCTTAACTCCGCACCAAGTTTTCCGGCAAGTGCAGTAAGCTCCGCCAGGGTCATTCCTTCAAGTTCACTTTTGTGCATAATCTACGTATGCTAATAATAATAAATAATGTATAAGGGAAAGTAATGAACTGCCGAAAAGAATATACAGGCAGTACTTATCTTCGGATTTTTACGAGTGCAAAGGTACGACAAAAAAGTGAAAAGAAAAAATTGAAAAGAGAAAAATCTTTGTTTTTCCTTGTTTTTTTTGTACTTTTGTAGCCTAAATCGTAAATTGTTAATCATTAAATCATAAATAAGAGAGGTGGTATCATACTTACAGGTACAGAATTTGACCCGAAGCGTAGGGGACAAGACGCTTTTCCAAGACCTCAGCTTCAGCATAGGCGAAGGGCAGAAGGTGGGGCTTATCGCAAAGAACGGCACGGGAAAAAGCACGCTCCTGAACATCCTTGGCGGCAAGGACCAGGCCGATGCGGGGCAAGTCGTATTCCATAATGGCCTTCGCATCGGCTATCTTGAGCAGACGCCACAATATCCTCTCGACCTGACCGTCATCGAGGCATGCTTCTGGCACGGCAACGAGACGACCAATCTCATCCGCGAGTACGAGACCTGCATGGCTTCGGCAAGTCAGGAAGGTCTGCAGGACATCCTCGACCGCATGGAGCAACTGAAAGCCTGGGACTACGAGAATCGCGCCAAGACCATTCTCTCGCAGCTCTACATCTCCGAATGGGACAAGCCGCTCGCACAGCTGTCGGGCGGACAACTGAAGCGGGTGGCGCTTGCCAACACGCTCATCATGGAGCCCGACCTCCTCATCCTCGACGAACCGACCAACCATCTCGACCTCCAGATGATAGAATGGCTGGAGAACTATCTCTCGCGCTCCAACATGACGCTGCTCATGGTGACGCACGACCGCTACTTCCTCGACCACATCTGCTCCGTTATCCTTGAACTCGACGACGAGACCATCTACACCTATAACGGCAACTATGCCTACTATCTCGAAAAGCGTGCCCAACGGCTGGAAGTGGCTCGGGCTGAAGTGACTCGGGCAACGAACCTCTACCGCACTGAACTCGACTGGATGCGCCGTATGCCGCAGGCCAGAGGACACAAAGCCCGTTACCGCGAGGAAGCTTTCTACGAACTGGAGAAGCAAGCCCATCGTCGCATTGAAGAGCAGCAGGTGAAGCTCGAGATGAAATCGGCATACATCGGCAGCAAGATATTCGAGGCTGAATATGTCAGCAAAGCCTATGGCGACCGCGTCCTGCTCAAGAACTTCTACTACAACTTCTCGCGATTCGAGAAGCTCGGCATCGTAGGGGCAAACGGCACGGGCAAGAGCACTTTCGTGAAGATGCTGCTTGGCCTGGTGAAGCCCGACAGCGGACGCTTTGTCGTGGGCGAGACGGTTCGCTTCGGCTACTACAGCCAGGAAGGCATGCAGTTCCACGAGCAGATGAAAGTTATCGATGCTGTCCGCAAGACCGCAGAATACGTTGACCTCGGTGGCGGCAGGAAACTCTCCGCCATGCAGTTCCTGCAGCACTTCATGTTCTCGCCCAAGCAGCAGCAGAACTACATCTACAAGCTTTCGGGCGGAGAGAAGCGCAGGCTCTACCTCTGCACCGTGCTCATGCAAAGCCCCAACTTCCTGGTTCTTGACGAACCGACCAACGACCTCGACATCCCTTCCCTGCAGATACTTGAGCAGTACCTTCAGGATTTCCACGGCTGCGTCATCATCATTAGCCACGACCGCTACTTCATGGACAAGGTGGTCGATCATCTGTTCGTCTTCAAGGGCGACGGCGAAGTGAAGGACTTTCCGGGAAACTACACACAGTATAGAAGCCTCACCCCCGACCCCTCTCCGAGGCGAGGGGAGAGTTCCCAGAAAACTCAGAATAATCAGAAAACTCAGAATAATCAGAATATTCAGAATGCTTCGAACACTCAGAGAGAAAGGAAGCGCAGGCTCTCTTTCCGCGAGAAGCAGGAGTTCGAGACCTTGGGAAAAGAGATTGACCAGCTTGAGCAGGAGAAGGCCGACATCGAATCAGCCCTCAGCAGCGGCACTCTTTCTTCGCAGGAAATCATCGACTTGAGCAAACGCCTGCCTGTTGTCGATAACCTTCTCGATGAGAAGTCTATGCGTTGGCTTGAACTGAGCGAAATTGAGGGCTAAAAGGGAGAAAAAGATTTGTTTTGCAACTTTTCTCCCCTCTTTTGTTGACATATTGAAATAAAAGTCCTACCTTTGCATGGAAAATTGCAAGTAAACCCACAAAATAAGGTTAACTATGAGCAAACTTATGAAGCCTGCCGAATACAAAGCCCTGTTGGACTTGAGCCAAACGGAGCAGGCAATTAAGAAGATAAAAGACTTCTTTCTGTGCAGCCTTAGTACGGAGTTGCGTCTGAGCCGTGTCACAGCACCACTCTTCGTGTTGCGAGGCTTAGGCATCAACGACGATCTTAATGGCGTGGAACGTCCCGTCAGCTTCCCCATCAAGGATATGGACGACGCTGTTGCCGAAGTGGTCCATTCTCTGGCAAAGTGGAAGCGCCTGACGCTTTCGGAGTACAAGACGAAGCCCGGCTTCGGCATTGTGACCGACATGAATGCCATCCGTGCTGACGAGGAGTTGGACAACATCCACAGCCTCTACGTCGATCAATGGGACTGGGAGCGCGTGCTCTTGTCAGAGAACCGCAACGAGGCTTATCTGCGTCGCATCGTCAGCAAGATATACAGCGCCATTCTGCGCACAGAGTTCTATATTTGCGAGACGTATGCTCAGCTCAAGCCCTTCCTGCCGGAAGACATTCATTTCATCCACAGCGAGGAGCTGCTGCAAATGTATCCCGACAAGACGGCAAAGGAACGCGAACACCTCATTTGCCAGAAGTACGGCGCCGTGTTTATTATAGGCATAGGCGGCAAACTCTCGAATGGCAAGGTGCACGACAACCGTGCGCCTGATTACGACGACTGGAGCACGCCCAACGAGAGCGGCTTCTTCGGGCTCAACGGCGACTTGCTCGTCTGGTATCCTCTCTTGAACCGAAGCATCGAGCTTAGTTCGATGGGCATCCGTGTCGATAAGGAAGCGCTGCTCCGCCAGTTGGCTCTGCAAGGAAAGGAGGAACGCAAGGAGCTTTACTTCCACAAACGTTTGCTGAGCGACGCGTTGCCCCTGACCATCGGTGGCGGCATCGGCCAGAGCCGTCTCTGCATGGTGCTCCTTCACAAAGCTCACATCGGCGAGACGCAAGCCAGCATCTGGCCCGAAAACATGAGGCAGGAATGCAGCAAGGCAGGAATGCCGCTCATATAAGAAAGCTTTTCTCCAGAAAAAACGAGGCACGCCGTGTTTGCCAACAAGGCGTGCCTCGTTGGCCAACAAGGCACGCTCTTATTGAAATAAGGCCACAGGCTTATTGAAACATACCCATACGGCGAATGTGTTTCCAAAGCACGAAATTCTGGCACATCCGCCTTTCTTATTCACTTAATTTATCTATTTATGTACAAAAAACATCAAGACAAGACAGCAGTAATCACTTGGCGGCAATTTTCCAACAAGGGTTACAGCGCCTTTGCCAGCCTTCATCGGCAGATACGCATCGGTGTGCTGAGCGTCGCCACCTTGAGTGTTGCGGCAGCAGCTCATGCTCAGACCAATGCGACGCCTTCTTCCGAAAAGGAGAAGGTTATCGACGAGGAAGAGTTGGCAGAAGTGACTGTGAGCGGCACAATGGCCCCGCTGACGCAGTTGCAGTCGGTTCGTCCAGTCTGTGTCCTCACGCGTCAGGACATCGAGCAGGCGGCGGCGCAAAGTATCAACGACCTCTTTAAGTTAGTCACCGGCGTGGACGTCCGGCAGCGCGGTGGCTTTGGTATTCAGACGGACATCAGCGTTGATGGCGGCACGTTCGACCAGGTCACGCTTCTGCTCAACGGCATCGACATCGGAAATCCACAGACAGGACACTTATCGGCAGACTTCCCCGTCAGCATCAGCGACATTGAGCGCATCGAGGTGTTGGAGGGTGCGGCCAGTCGCGTATATGGTGGTCAGAGCTTTGGCGGCGCAATAAATATCGTCACGAAGCACGAGACGGGACGACATGTCGAACTGGCTGGCGCTGGCGGTTCCTACGGAACGGCAGAAGGCGAGGCACGCCTGTCGCTCCCTCTGGGACGGGTCAGCAATCGCATCAGCGGCAGTGGCGGCAGGAGCGATGGCGGTACGCTCAACAGCGCTTGGCGAAAGGGTCAACTCTACTATCAGGGCGACTATGAGGACAAGGCGCTTCGCCTCGATTGGCAGTTCGGCTTCTCAAGCAAAGACTACGGTGCCAATACTTTCTACAGTGCCAAATATCCCGACCAACACGAAAACAATCAGCGCTTTATGACAAGCGTTGATGCTGAGTACAGAGTGAAGAGTGAAGAACCAAGAGTGAAGAATAAAAGTAACTATTTGGAGGCTAACTCTAATTCTTCACTCTTCACTCTTCACTCCTCACTCTTCTGGAACCGTTCCAGCGACCATTACGAGCTTGTTCACGGCAGTCCGTTCGGCGAGAACTTCCATCGGACAGACGTCTATGGCATCAAGGTCGGGGGACACATTGACTGGCTGCTCGGCAAGACGGCGGCATCGGCCGTCATTCGCCACGAGAACATCCTCAGCACGAACCTCGGTCGCGACCTTGCGCCCGAACAATTTGTTGACATCCGAGGCGAGGAGGCAGACTATACCCGTTCCGACAACCGAACGACGGTTTCCTTTAGCCTCGAGCACAATGTCCTCCTGAAGCATTGGACCATTTCGGCAGGCCTGATGGTAAGCATGACTTCGGCTATCGACCATCGTTTCCGCTTCTATCCGGGCGTTGACGTTGCCTATCGTCCCTCGTCGCGCTGGAAGGTTTTGTTCTCCTACAACAAAGGTTTCCGCTTGCCCACCTTTACCGAGCTCTACTACAAAAGCCCGACGCACGAGGGAAACCGTGACTTGCAGCCCGAGCATAACCACTCCTTTTCGCTTGGCGTCCAGCACCGTTGGCGAGGCGTCGATGTATTGGCAAGGGCATTCTATCATCGCGGGTCGCACATGATAGACTGGGTGATGTATTCGCCCGACGACATCTACCATACGGCAGCCTTTGACCTGGATAACGTCGGCGCTCAGGTTCGAGGAAGTATTTCTCTGCCCGAACTCCTTGGCCACGACACATGGGTGCGTTCCTTCAGCGCAGGCTACACCTATATCCATCAGAAGAAGCACGATGCTCAAGGCGTAGTCAAGAGCAACTATGCGATGGAGTATCTGCGTCACAAAGTGGTGGCAAGCCTGACGCACCGCATCGTCAGCCGCCTTGCGATGACGTGGGATTTCCGTTGGCAAGAGCGTGTCGGCAGCTATCTGAGCGGTGGCGAACTCGTTCCTTACCATCCGTATGCCATGCTTGATGCCAAACTGATGTGGGACGCACCGCGCTATCAAGTGTATGCACAGGCGACGAATATCACCAACCATCGTTATTACGACCTCGGCTCTGTGCCCCAACCTGGCATTTGGATTATGGCAGGAATGAAGTATAAACTGCCTTTTTAACAAACATGAGCCCCTTCCCGTGTTCCTCGCTTGGCAAGAGGAAAGGGAAGGGGCTTTTTGTTTTTCTGTTATTTTGCTGATGGGGTGGGGAATGTTATTTCAACACCTTCTTGCCGTTCACTATGTAGATGCCTTTCATTGATGTGCTATTGGCGATGCGTTGGCCAGCAAGGTTCACCATGGTTGAGCCATGCTTGTTGGCTTCGTCCGTCGCTTGCCGCTGGTCGTCCACTGTCACAATGCCTGTCGGGTCTTCGCTCATGGGTATGGCTGGGAGCACGATGCTTGGCAGTCGCTCTTCTTCCGAGAGCTTGGTCAAGAAGTAGGATGTCGGGCCTGTCAGCGTCGCATTCGTCGTGATGTATTCGAAAGCGGTTCCTTCGGTATTCAGGACATAGCAGTTTGTGACTTTTTGCGTCAGCGTGTTGCCTTGGAACTTGTAGCCTGGCGAGGTGACGGCCATCTTCCCGGAACCAGTCTTGTAGAATGGCACGTCGAGCGAGCGGAAGATGACGGAACGTCCAGCCATCGTGTAATCGCCAGCGATGATGTATGGTGTCTCGGCACGAAGTTCTGTGGCAGGGGCAAAGATGACTTCGCCATTGTTGCCTTGAGCTACGAACTCATAAATCCAGAAGTGTTTGTTTTCGTCGTCGAGCGCGACGTGCTTGTCGTCCACGAAGATGGAATCAGCCCTAAACGGCATCATGAAGGCATGCCATTTCGAGCCGTCTTCCGTTTCGGGGAAGGTGTAGGTGAACGTTGCGCTGTCTGCCGTGAAGCTTACGGGGACGAAGTATGGCTGGCCAGCGACCAGATTGATGCGACTTGCTGAATTCCCGCTTACGGCATTCGACTCTTCAAGGCCTTCCGGCACCTCCATTCCTGCAGCAAATGCATAGATGGCGTTAGGGTTTCTGTTGGGCGTCAGGCGTGTAATCTTGCTGCTGCAATCGGCATAGAGGCCGCAGATGGTTGAGACGGGTCGGACGATGGAGCTGAATGCTTGTCCGGTGACGTTGCCATCGTTCTTCCAGTTTAGCACGCCGCCCTGCACTTCGCATTTCCAATCCCACAAGCCGCCGCCGCTCAGGTTGCCGTCTTGGTTGACATAAGTTGCTTTGAAACGATAGTAATAGCCGTCGTTGAGGTTCTCGAATGCGAAATCGACGCTGACTGTTCTGCCGGCTGGGACGTCGATGGTGTACAGCGAGCTTGAGCCGCTCGATGCTGAGTTTGCCCCGACCTTTTGCTTCCACTGCTGCAATTTGATGCTTCCGTGGAAGTCTTTCGAGCCGTTGTTCTTGATGTTAGCCTTGCCGATGAGGCGTTTGCCGTAGGCTATGTTGTTACTGCCGTTGCTGATGGTGTATGTGACGGCGAGGTTGGCCTTGTCGGCTTGCGATTCCTCTATGACTTCCATCGTTCCTCGGCCTATCTCTCCGTTGCCATTCTTGTTTGTGCAGAACCAAAGGTTGTAGGTGCCCGTTTCTGTGGGTGTGAAGTAGAACGAGAACTCTGCCTTCTCGCCTTTGCGTACGGCCACTCTGGCAAGGTTATCCGTATAGACTTTGCTTTGTGTCTTGCTGGCAAGGAGATAGACGTCCTTGTAGAACTCGTCGCCGTCGTTGCGGAATGTCACCTTTATTTCCTGTTCCTGATTAACGATGCGCAGGCCTGGGAAGACGATTGTGTCGATGCAAATGTTCTGAACTGGATTGATGATGCGCATGGTGGGTACGCCGCTGGCATTCACCACAGCTTCGATGTACTGGTCGCGCATGTTGTACATTGCCTTCCAATTCTCGGATTTTGTTGTCTTGCTGACGGGTGAGAGTTTGTAGGTGCCTTCAGGGAGCAAGCCCTGCATTTGGAATGATTTGGTCTGCGCCGCATTGTTTGCCATGGCGGTAAGGTTCAGCGCACTGCCGACAAGAGAAAGCTTGCCGTCGTCGTCCAGTCTTGCTATTCCCGCATTGAAGCTGCCCGAAGCGCCAGTCTTGTTCGTGAAGTTGGCTACGATGGAAGTGCCGTTAAGCGAAACATTGTCGATGGTGAGGTAAGCGTCGGCCTTGACGTTGTCGGGTCGTCGGAGGCCAATCACTGCGGCTTGTCCTCTGGCGTATCCGCCGCTGCCTGCTGCTGCACCGATGCCGCTGTTGTCTCCCGAGTTGAGGACACCAATGAGGAACCAGCCGTTGCTGCCGCCTCCCCATCCCCAGTTGACGTGGAAGAGGTTTTCGCCGTCGAACCCGTCAATCACGAACGCGTGGCCGCCGCTGATTTTGCTTCCGCTGAAGGGGATGGGATAGCCGGCTGCCACCTCGTTGTAAAGCAAATCGAACCATTCGTCGATGCTGTATTCGTCGCGGCCTGCTCTGTAGCCACTGTCGTCGAAGCCGAAGTATTTGATGACGTCCTTAACTTCCCAATGGGCGCTGGAGGAGCCTCCGTAGCTCATCTTCACGGCTTGTCCGCAATAGCGCATCAGGTTTGCCACAGCAGTGTCCTGTGCGGTGTGGGCGTGACTTTCGCTGCAGCTGTAAGTGTCGCGCATGTTTTCCCAGTCGATGATGCTGCCGCGCGCCACGGCGGGGAAGGTGACGGTCTTCGTCGTGCCGTTGCTCAACGTGTAGGTCTTGGTGTAGGAGGGGATTGACGCCTTAATCTTATCAGGGAATTTGTGGAAGTTGATGACTTGTGCCCAGGCGGTGGCTATACATCCCGTTGCAGGACGTGCCTGCGAGCCGTCCTCTTTGTAGTACTTCGAGATGGTAAGGTTGTAGGGGAGTCCCTGGTTCCATCTGCTGGTTAAAATCTCGGGTACGCTGTGCTTTGTGCCGCTCACTTTGTTGCGCTTCTTGAGAATCGGCGAGTTGGGGGCAATGTTGTTGTCGATAACGTACTTAATCTCGTCGGCATATCCCTGTAGCCATGAACGCATGTTCTCGGGAATGTTCTCGGGGTCGAATGTGCCTTGCTCCACGTAGCCCAGGATGGGTTCTATGCGGTCGTCGCCCGATACGATGACATAGCCTTCGTCGTTTCCGGCGTTGAAGACATAGAAGGCATCGCCCCAGCCATCTTCCGTAAGAGCGGACGAATCGGAGGCTTGAGCTTTCTTGCGGGCTCCTTCTCCTGCGGGAGAGGAGTCAGGAGACAGGCATTTGCCTTTTGCAAGCATGTAAGCTTGTGCCGTGAAGAGTGCAGCCTGCTTTCCTATGGGCTCTGCCGTTGCCATGAGCGCAAAGCAGAATGTCAAGAATGATAAAAGAGAAGTTTTCATGTTGTTAGTTTTTGTAGTTTCCAAGCGCAAAAGTACTTTTTTTTATTTACAATGCAAAATTATTAAAGTGTTTTTTGCAGGTGACTTCTTATCTGCTCCTTCTTTAGCGGGCAGCAAAGGTTTCTTAATGATTTCTATGTATTATGTGACTCGAAGGTCCATGTGTGGTTGAGCAACATGGCGTGCCATGTCATCAAGCGTCGCGTATTGCCTTCATTGCAAGTACATGACCATGCAATTGCAAGTACATGACCATGCAATTGCTTTTACATGTACAAGCAATAAAAGACCCTTGCGAGGTTGACAGAAGTGGTTGGCCTAATCAATAAAAAAAGCGTGCCTCGTCTCATGGACGGGCACGCCTTTATTGCTGTGCTGAAATGCTTTGGCTGATAAGGTGGTGTTATTTCAGCACCTTCTTGCCGTTTATGATGTAAACACCTTTCGCCCGTGGCTTGGCCACAGACCATTTTCTGCCACTGAGGTCGTACCATTTGCCATTTGACGATTGACCGTTTACTATTTCGTCCGCACTAAAGGTGAGGCTGTTGATGCCGGTTGGGGCGTTGAGGGTAATGGTGTAGGCTGCTTCGTCCGGCAGTTCGAAGAAGGCGCGGAACCCCATGATGCTGCCGTCCGCTTCGAGCCCATTGATGGTGCCGTCGGCATCGAGGCCGTATATCGGCGTTGCCGACTGACCTGCGTGGACGGGGGCAAAGGTGCCGTGGAAGCGTACGTCGCCATGTGCGATGGTCTCTGCTTCCGTGGTTTCGGCAGCTATGGTGATGTTCGTCAGCAGGATGTCGTCGGCGATGGCGTTGGGCAGGTGGAGAATGTACGGATGGCCTGCATTGAGGCTGTTGGTGATGTAGAAGTCAAGGTTGCTGTCCGTAAGGTCGCCAAACTGATATGCCTTGGCCCCTTCGCCAAAGAGTGCGCTCACGTTTTCCACTTCGAAGGGCAGGCAGATGGTGTTCCATCCGGCACTGAAGGTGCGCCTCAGGATGAGTTGGTCATAAGTGCCGGCAACGATGGCTTCGGAAGAAGTCTCGTCGAGCGCCATTACAGGAGCCACGGGGATGTCCGGGAGCACGATGCTGGGCAGTCGCATTTCCTCCGGAAGGTTTGTCGTGAAGTACGATTCCATTCCGTTCAGCACGGTGTTCGTCGTGACATACTCGAAGGCTGTCCCTTCCTCATTCAAGATGTAGCAGTCCTTGATTCTTGGAGAATAGGTGTTGCCGTGGAACAAATAGTCGGACGTGGTGACAATCATTTTGTCGGAGCCTGACTTATAGAAAGGTACTCTGAGCGAGCGGAAGGTGAGGGTGCGTCCAGCCATCGTGGCGTCGCCGGCAATGATGTAGGGCGTATTGCCGCGCAGTATGGTGGCAGGGGCAAAGTTGACCTCGCCATTGTTGCCTTGGGAGGCGAACTCGTAAATCCAGAAATGCTTGTATTTGTTGTCGAGCGTAACATGTAGGTTGTCCAAGAAGATGGAGTCAACCTCGAATGGCATCGTGATGGCGTACCAGCCTGTGCCTTGTTCTTCTGCTGGGAAGGAGAAGGCGAAGGTGGCTGTGTCGGCTTCGAAGTTGGTGGGGAGGTAGTAGGGGTAGCCGTTTCCCAGGTCGATACGGTCGGCATGGTTGCCCATCACGACGTTGGCCGTGTCGAGCTTCAAGGGCTTTTCCATGTTTGCGCTGAAGGCGTAGATGCAGTTGGGATTCTTGTTCGGCGACATGCGGTTGATATTCCTGCTGCAATCGGCGAAGACGCCGCAGATGTTCACGGCTGTTGACATGGTTGTGGAAAAGGCTTTTCCTGTTGGTGCGCCATCGGTTTTCCAGTATGCCACGCCTTCTTTCATTTCCCATCCGCCAAGATCCCAAACGCCGCCGTTGACGAGCGAGCCGCCTTGGCTGTCGTTGCTGGCGGCAATGTAATATTTGTTGCTTGTTTTAAGGCCATCGTAATGGAAGTCAATGGTGCCCACCTTGCCGGCGGGGATATAGACTTCGTACGTATGGCTTGGACCGCTCCATGCAGAGCCCGAGCTGTTCGGCTGGTTCCAAAGTTGCAGGCAGATTTTGCCGTCGAAATCGGTTTTTGAGTTGTTCTTGATTTTTGCCTGCCCCACGAGCTGCTTGCCATAGACTACTCCGCTGACGGAATTGGTGATGTTGTAGGCCGTGACGGAAAGGTTAGCCTTGACGGCTTGCGATTCCTCTACGATTTCCATTGTGCTCTGTCCCACCATTCCGGAACCATCACTTCCGGTGCAGAACCAGAGATTGTAGGTGCCGGCCTCTTCGGGCTTGAAGAAGTACGACACCACTACTGTCTCGCCTTTGCGAACTGCCACCATCGAGCGGCTTTCGGTATAGATTTTTTCTTGTGTCAAGCTGGCAAAGAGACGAATTTCCTTGAAATACTCGTTGCCGTTGTTGCGGTAGGTCACTCTCACTTCCTGCTGGTTGCCCACGATGCATGAGCCGGGGAATACGATGGTGTCGATGCTGATGTCGTTGCCGTTGCTGATATCTACGGGCGTCAAGGTGAGATTGCCTTCGCTATCGACCACGGCCTCTATGTAATGATTGAGCATGTTGTACTTCGGGCGCCATTCTTTGCTTCTTGTAGGCTTGCTTGCCGGCGAGAGCTTGTAGGTGCCTTCTTCGAGCCTGTTCCTAAGGGAGAAGGTCTTGGTCTGCGTGGTGTTTGTAGCCATGCTGGTGATGGATTGTTGGAGGCCGACGAGAGAGAAGGTGCCGTCCTCTTCCTCCTTCACGATACCGACGTTGAAGCTGCCCGTTGCACCCGTTCTGTTCTCGAACGATGCTTTGATGGAAGTAGAGGCAGAGATGGAAACGTCTTTGATGTAGAGATAGGTGTCGGCATTGTTGCTGTCGGGCAAGCGAAGGTTGAAGAGGGCACGCTGCCCCATGCTGTAGCCGTCGCTACTGCTGCTTGCACCAATGCCGCTGTTGTCGCCCGGGTTGAGAATGCCTACGAGGAACCAGCCGTTGCTGCCACCTCCCCAGCCCCAATTGAGGTGGAAGAGGTTCTCGCCGTCGAAGCCATCGAGCACGAAAGCATGGCCACCGCCCGAGGAGAAGCCGGAGAAGAGGACAGGATAGCCCTGCTCAATCTCGTTATACAACATTTCGAACCAGTCGTCGATGCTGTAGTCGCGACGTTCACCTACGTAGCAACTATTATCGTAACCGAAGTACTTGATATAAGCTTCGGCGCTGATGTTGGCACCCGAAGAAGGCCCGTAATGCATGTTGACAGCCTGACCGCAATAGTGCATCAGGTTTGCTACAGCAGAATCCTGTGCATTGGCTACATGATTGTTTTCCCAGTCGTAGGTGTCCTGCATGTTGTCCCAGTCAATAGGCGTGTTGCGAGGAATGGCTTTTTGTGTAGTGGTCTTCTTCGACCCATTCTTCTTTGATGTGTAGGTGATGCTATATCCGGGAATAATGGCCTTCGTCTTTTCTGGGAAGCGGTAGAACCTCATCACCTGAGCCATCGCAGTGGCTGTGCAACCTGTGGCGGGTCCTGACCTCAGGGGGAGAGGCGATTCTTCTTTTACGTCATCCTCCAGATAGTAGTCCGGACAGGTGATGTTGTAAGGCTTTCCCTGATTCCAACGGGTGGTCAGCAGCTCGGGTATGCTGTGCTTTGTGCCGCGTACCTTGTTCCTCTTCTTGAGGAGCGGCGAGTCAGGCTGCAGGTTATTGTCAACGATGTACTTAATCTGGTCGGCATAGAGCTGTAGCCACGAGCGCATGTTCTCGGGAATGTTCTCCGGGTCGAATGTGCCTTGTTCAACATAGCCAAGAATCGGTTCTGTGCGATCATCACCTGATACGATGACATAGCCGCCGTCGTTCCCGGCATTGAAGACATAGTAGTAGGGCTGTTCGTTCTCTGATTCCCCAGAAAAGTCTTTCGCCCCTCTCCTCGTAGAGGAGTTAAGGGAGAGGCTTTTGCCTTTAGTAAGCATGTAGGTCTGAGCCGTGTAGAGCGCAGCCTGCTTGCCAATAGGATCAGCCATCGCCGACAGGGCAAAGCAAAGAATCAGGAAAGAGAGAGAAAAGTTTTTCATAATTCTAAGTGTTAGTTGTTAGATTGTTTACTCAAGTTTCGCGTGCTTGTTGGCGTTTTGTTGTCAAAACATTTGACTTCTCCGCCAGCGTCTGAGGCTTACCGAAGAACTGCTTAACTGCTGACTACTTAATTACTTGCGGAAGTTGAATCATTCACTTATCATAGCCGTTGGGGTTGTTCTTCTGGAAGTTCCAGGAGTCGCGGCACATCTCTTCGATGCCGAACTTGGCTTCCCAGCCGAGCTCGCGCTTTGCCTTAGCGGGGTCGCAGTAGCAGGTGGCGATGTCGCCCGGGCGGCGAGGCTTGATGGCGTAGGGAACCTTCAGACCATTGGCTTTTTCGAAGGCCTTGACAACGTCGAGGACGGAATAGCCATGGCCTGTGCCGAGGTTGTAGATGGCAAGTCCCTTGTTCTCCTGGATGGCTTTGAGGGCGCAGACGTGGCCGTTGGCAAGGTCAACGACGTGGATGTAGTCGCGGACGCCTGTGCCGTCGTGTGTGTCATAGTCGTTGCCGAATACGCCCAGTTCCTTGCGGATGCCGATGGCGGTCTGCGTGATGTAAGGCATCAGATTGTTGGGGATGCCGTTGGGGTTCTCGCCGATGAGACCAGACTCGTGCGCACCGATGGGGTTGAAGTAACGTAGCAGGACGACGTTCCATTCGGGGTCGGCCTTCTGAACATCCATCAGCACTTGTTCAATCATCGACTTTGTCCAGCCGTAAGGATTGGTGCATTGTCCCTTGGGACATTCCTCGGTGATGGGAATGATGGCAGGGTCGCCATAGACCGTGGCACTTGAGGAGAAGATGATGTTCTTGCAACCATGCTGCTGCATGACATCGACAAGAACGAACACGCCGTTCATGTTTGTTTCGTAGTACATGAGAGGCTTTGCCACCGACTCGCCGACGGCCTTGAGACCGGCGAAGTTGATGACGGCATCTATCTTGTGGTCCGTAAAGACCTTGTCCATAGCTGCACGGTCGCGAATATCGGCCTCAATGAAGATGACCTTGTGGCCGATGATCTTCTCTACGCGACGAATTGCCTCGGGCTGAGAATTATAGAAGTTATCTACAACAACCACGCTGTGGCCTGCTTTGTCTAACTCAATAAGGGTGTGGCTGCCGATGTAACCTGCGCCACCAGTTAAAAGGATGTTCATCTGTTTATTTACTATTTGACAATTTACTATTTACGATTTATTTACTATTTATGCTCCCTCTTTAACTCTCCCTCTTTGGGGAGAAAGCCCTTCCCCATAGAGGGGGAAGGGTTGGGAAGAGGGTCTATCTATAGTCCGAACAATGTCTTCAGTCCGTTGTCCACGCCGCTGAAGCCCATGAAGGCCATTGCCAGCAGTCCTGCAGTAACGAGGGCGATGCTCATGCCTTGCATGCCTTTGGGTACGTCCATCATGGCAAGCTGTTCGCGAATGCCTGCAAAGACAACAAGTGCCAAAGCAAAGCCGATGGCTGTGCTGATGGCAAAGACAACACCTGTAAGTAAGTTTGGCTCAAGGCCCTGAGTGGCGTAGGTGCCGTTAGCCACAAGGATGGCTACGCCCAGAATGCAGCAGTTGGTCGTGATGAGCGGCAGGAAGACACCAAGTGCCTGATAGAGAGCCGGAGCTGACTTCTTCAGGATGATTTCGACCATCTGCACGAGGGCTGCGATGACGAGTATGAAAGCTATCGTCTGGAGATACTCCAAGCCGAAAGTCTCAAGCACATACTTCTGGATGAGGAAGGTCACGATGGTTGCAAGTGTTAGCACAAAGGCTACGGCTGCACCCATGCCGAGGGCGGAATCTACTTTCTTGCTGACACCAAGGAAGGGACAGATGCCCAGGAATTGCGACAGAACGATGTTGTTGACGAATATCGCTGTGATGAATATAAGTATGTAAGCCATATCAATTTACTATTTGACTATTTATGATTTACGATTTGACCTTGTTGATGATGGCAATGAGATAGCCAAGGGCGATGAATGCACCGGGTGCCAGCACAAAGATGAGTGCGCCGTAGTCCTCGGGGAAGAGCGTTGCGCCAAAGATTTTTCCTGTGCCGAATAGCTCGCGGACTGCGCCAAGCAAGGTAAGGGCAATGGTGAAGCCGATGCCCATGCCGATGCCGTCGAAGATGCTGCTCACCACGCCGTTCTTCGCCGCAAAGGCTTCAGCACGACCCAAGATGATGCAGTTCACCACAATAAGCGGGATGAAGAGACCCAAGCTGGCATCCACTTCGGGAGCGTATGCTTTGATAAGCATTTGAAGAATTGTTACCAGAGATGCAATCACCACGATAAACGAGGGAATGCGCACCATGTCGGGAATAAGGTTCTTGATAAGCGAGATGATGAGGTTGGAGAAGATGAGGACAGCCATTGTGGCCAGTCCCATCGACATGCCGTTCATGGCGCTGCTGGTCGTGCCGAGTGTCGGACACATGCCCAGCAGGAGCACAAACGTGGGGTTCTCCTTTATGATGCCGTTAAGCAGAACTTTCATGTTATTCATAATAATATATAATATATAATGTATGTAATAATTGCGTTCCGAAAAGCCTATTGTCTGTTTGCCTGCTTGCTTGCGCCGCTTTGTCCGTCGGCATTGCTTTCAGCGAGTGTCTCGTAAGCGGCATTGATGCAACGCAGGAAGGCGCGGCTTGTGATGGTCGATGCCGTGATGGCATCCACCTCGCCTCCGTCTTTGCTGACGGTCAGGTCGCCTGCCGTCTTGCCGATGATGTCGCCTTTCTGTCCCTTCTGGAACCAGTCTTGCGCCTTAGCGCCGAGTCCCGGCGTTTCGCTCGACTCGAGCACTTTGTAGCCAAGTATCGTGCCGTCTTTGGCAAGGCCGACCATGACGGTCAGCGCTCCGCCGAAGCCTTTCGGGTCAGTTATCTTGATGGCTGTGCCTTCCTGACCGTTCAGGACATCAAGTTCGGCTTGCTTCTCTTGCTGAGCCTTGATGTTTGCAATGGTGGGAGCCGTGACGTTGTTGACGTAGCCAAGTGCTGCGCCGGCAACGACTGCGATGCCTGTCAGCACGAGAGCCATGTTGTACCAAGTAGATTCAAGCTTCTTCATTTCTTTTCCTCCTTTCTGACGACTTCGCCGAAGCGTGTCGGCTTGCAATAAGTGTTGATGAGGGGCGTGAAGGCATTCATGATGAGGATGGCGAAGGACATGCCTTCGGGATAGGCGCCCCAGTTACGGATGATGACGGTCAGCAGGCCGATGCAGACGCCGTAGATGAGTTGTCCCTTGGGCGTCATGGGGGATGTGACATAGTCCGTTGCCATGAAGCAGGCACCGAGAATCAAGCCGCCGCTCATCAGTACGACATGCGGCATGGCATAAACAGGGTTGATGGCGTGCATGATGGCCGAGAAGATGGCCACCGTGCCGAGAATGCTCACGGGGATGTGCCAAGTGATGATCTTCCTCCAAAGCATGAAGGCACAGCCCAGCAGAAGCAGCAAGGCGCTGACTTCACCTAAGGAACCTCCCGTCTGACCGATGAGCATCTCTGTGGCATCGGGCAGTTGGTTGAGGACATTCGGGTCGCCGCTTGAGATGGCGTTCTGCATGATGAAGAGCGGCGTGGCTGCAGTTTCGGCATCCGTGTAAGCAGTAAGCTGACCGCTGACGGGCCAGGAAGTCATCTGCACGGGGAAGCTGATGAGCAGGAACACACGGCCGACGAGTGCGGGATTGAACGGGTTCTGACCCAAACCGCCGAAGGTCATCTTGCCGATGCCTATGGCAACCAGGGCACCGACGATGATGAGCCAAAGGGGAAGATTGCTCGGCAGGTTGAAGCCCAGCAGCAAGCCTGTCAGGATGGCACTGCCGTCGCAGACGGTGCAGGCAGGGCGTTTGAGCAGGAACTTCGTGATGGCCCACTCGAAGAAGACGCAAGAGGCCACCGATGTGGCAAGCACGATGGCCGCGCCCAAGCCGAAGAACCAAAGGCTGGCAAGCAGGGCAGGCACCAATGCGATGCAGACACCGTACATGTTCTTTTGTACGGAGTCGCCTCCGTGAACATGCGGTGAAAGAGAAACTATTAATCTATTAGCCATAACTTTCAATTTTCAATTTTCAACTTTCAATTACTTAGCTGCTCGGCTGCGGATGATGCCCATGACGGTGGTCTTGCCGACGCGTATCATGTCGAGCAGCGGGCGGTTGCTGGGGCAGGTGAACTGGCAACTGCCACATTCGATGCAGCTTACCACGTCGTTCTTCTCTGCGCCTTCCCAGTCGGCCTTTGCGCTCATCTTGCTGAGCAAGTAAGGCTCCAGACCCATCGGGCAAGCGCTGACGCACTTGGCACAGCGGATGCAGGGCTGCGGTTCGGCACGACGGGCTTCCTTGTCGTTCATCAGGAGCAGACCGCTGGAGCCTTTCGTCATGGGAACGTCGAGGCTGAGCAACGCCTTGCCCATCATGGGGCCGCCGCCGATAATCTTGCCTGTGTCTTCGGGCAGACCGCCGCATTCGTCGATGAGCTGCTGGAAGGGTGTGCCAAGTCTTGCCAAGAGGTTGCTGGGCTGCTTCACGCTCTTGCCTGTGACGGTGATGATGCGGTCAATCAGAGGTTTGTTCTTCATCACGGCCTGATAGATGGCGAAGGCTGTGCCGACGTTCTGCACGACGGCTCCCACGTTGATGGGGATGGCAGGAGGCGCTGGCACCTGTCGGCCGATGACGGCATCGATGAGCTGCTTCTCGCCGCCTTGCGGATACTTCACCTTCAGGGGAACAATCTCGATGCCCTCGTAGCTCTTGGCCTTCTCGGTCATCAGCTTGATGGCATCGGGCTTGTTGTTTTCTATGCCGATGAAGCCTTTGTTGACGCCAACGGCCTTCATAATGAGCTGCAAGCCAACGAGGATTTCCTCGGGATGCTCCAGCATGAGCCGGTGGTCGGCTGTGAGGTAAGGCTCACACTCCACGGCGTTGATGATGACGCATTCAGCCTTGCAGCCCGGTGGGGGCGAGAGCTTCACGTGGCAGGGGAACGTGGCGCCGCCCATGCCGACGATGCCTGCGTTCTTCACTTTCTCTATGATGGTCTTGCCATCGAGTTCTGGACGGTCGCTCAGCTTGACGAGGGTAGTGCTTCTGTCGATGCTATCTTCCCATTCGTCGCCTTCGACGTCCACATAGACGGCCATGCGACGTGTGCCGCTGGCATCGAGGGCAACGTCCACCTTCGATACCTTTCCGCTCACGCTGCTATGGATGGGAGCGCTGACGAAGCCGCCAGCTTCTGCCAGCAGCGTGCCGACCTTCACCTCGTCGCCTTTCTTGACGACGGGCTTGGCAGGCGCTCCGATGTGCTGGAACATGCTGAAGACTGCCTGCTTGGGCAGAGCTGCCTCGCGAATGGGGCTGGCAGCAGACAGCTTGTTTTCTGCGGGATGAACCCCGCCTATCTTAAATGTCTTCATGTCTTATTTGTTTTGTGGTTAGGGGTTAGAGGTAAGTGGTTAGAGGATTGTTTGGGATGCTGGCTTCGGAGCCAAAGGTATTCTCTAACCTCTAACCTCTAACCACTAACCTCTTGTTTAACCTCTTCACTTTTCTCCTTCTTTGGCGGGAAGTTGAAGCCGTGGATGGCTCCCTTCGGGCAGGCTTCTTCGCACTTGCGGCACATCTTGCACTTCTCGGCGTCGATGTAGGCCAGGTTGTTCTCGAGGGTGATGGCCTCGAACTTCTCGCAGGTCTTGACGCACTTGCCGCAACCGATGCACGATGCCTTGCAAGCCTTGTTGGCGATGGCGCCTTTGTCCTTGTTGTTGCAAAGCACGACGACGCGGCGTCCCTTGGGACCTTTCAGTCGAATCTCGATGATGCCTCTCGGACAAGCCTTTGCGCAGGCACCGCAAGCCGTACACTTCTCTTCATCGACCTCTGGCAGACCCGTCTCGGGGTTCATGTGGAGGGCGTCGAACTGACACTTGGCTACGCAGTCGCCGCAGCCGAGGCAGCCGTAGCCGCAACCTGTCTCGCCCATGCCTGTCATCTGCTGGACGCGACAGCT
>CAMKTM010000013.1 GCA_946415695.1 uncultured Prevotellaceae bacterium
ACAAGTCTTTCTTCTCTCCTCTCCATTCTCTCTCCTTTCTGAAGGTAATAGAGACGGCCGTCCGCCGCGCCAAGTGCAGGGAGCAGGGAGGCGACGTCCGTGGTGGTCTCGTAGGTGCCGACGAGGCAAGCCCGGTTTGTGCCGTCCACGGCCGTGACGCTGCTGCTGCGCGGCATGGATGCGGAAAGGATTGGGGCGATGGGCTTCAGCAGGTAGCCGTTCTCGTCGGGCAGAAGCATGTAGGGCGTGTTTGGTGCTGTCTCGCTGACCGAAACGAAGTTCAGTTCGCCGCCTCCGAAGCGGTCGAGGCGATAGACCGTTCCTGCGAAACTGGATGCTTTGGCGCTGACGGGCAGGGCGAAAAAGACGGGCTGGCCGATGCGTACCTCGAGGTCGTAGCTGGCGGCTGCGGCTGAAATGGATGTCGCTCCTTCGGGCAGTTGGGGCGAGATGCCGTGGCAAAGCATGAGGCTGTAGGCAGAAGCACGGCCCGAAGGGGAGAGGTTGTAGTAGGGAAGCGTGATGCCTGGCTTGACGCGCGCTGCTCGGGGCGTGGGCTGGCTGTCGGTGTTGAGCTGCTGACCGAAGGCTGCTCCGAGCTCGACACAGAGCTTGCCGCTGCGAACCTGATGTGCAGTGACGGGATAGACTTCTTTCGAGCAGCCGTTTGTCACGTCGTAGGTGTCGGTGGTGTCGAGGTAGTAGCAGTTGTGGAACCAGCATCCGCTGTTGCGGCCGAAGTCGTGACACGGGGCATCGCCGATGCGGACGGTACCGGTGTTGTAGCAGTTGCTGACGTGGCTCCAGCCGCCTCCCAGCCATCCGCTGATGGCGCCGCACTCGTGGTCGCCACGGATGGCTCCCGTGTTGTAGCTGTTGCGAATGATGACGGTGGCCCATCCCTCCATGTTGCAGCCGAAGAGGCCAGCAGCATTGATGCCAGTGGCCGTCACGTCGGCTTCGTTGCCGCACCGCTCGATGAGCAATTCCGCGCTGTTCCCCTTGCCGCCGTTGCTGCCCGCCACGAGTCCCGCGCAGTAGTTGCGGCCCGTCACGGAGCAGGAGCTGTCGATGCAGAGGTCGTGGAGGAACAAGCCGTCGGTGACGATGCCGAAGAAGCCCTGATAGTCGGCCGTGCTCCGAAGGTTCATGTTCAGGATGCGATGTCCGCCGCCATCGAACTCTCCCTCATAGGGATGCTCGGCATTTCCTATGGGGGTCCATGTCTTGCCGGAAAGGTTGATGTCAGCGGTAAGCACGGCGCTCGCTCGGACGGCGCCATTGTTGATCGCCTCGGCAAAAGCCATCAGCTGCTCGGCATTCTTGATGCTGTAAGCTTGCTGGCAGACGGAGCAGATGCCATTCGCGCCGAAGGTGTGCTCCTGCATGACTGGTGCGTCGCCTTCCACATTATTATATATATATGAGTCTGTCTGCTCGCCATTGCATTTCAGCATGGGATGCCGACAGACACGCCCTCTCTCGTCCCAAGGAACGGGACGGGCATCGGAGCCAATGGTCTGTGTCCACGAGGCCGAACCGGAGCTGCTGCCTGCAAGCATGTAAGCCAGTTCGCCCGACTTGACCTGAGCAGGCGTGACGCTCGCGCCGCCGCAGTTGCTTGTGTTCATCGTGCTGAGCCAGTAGCAGTTGGAGAAATGGCAACCGCCGTGACGAGCGAACTCGGTGGAGTTGGCTGAATGGGTCTTGACCCTTCCTGTATTATAAGTGTTGCGCACCTCGCTCCATCCTCCGCCAAGCCAGCCGCTGATGGCTCCGACGTCCGAGCCGCCCTCGATGGTGCCGCTGTTGTAGCAGTCGCGAATGATGATGGAAGCCGTGCTTTCGGTGTTCGTTCCTATGATGCCGGCAGCGTTCTCATTGGTTGTATAGACACTCGCCTCGTTGCCGCAAGCGGTAATGAAAATCTTCTTCACATTGTTTGTGCCGCCCATGCTGCCGCCTATCAGTCCTGCTGCCCTGGATGCGGCACGTATGCTGCACGAGCTGTCGATGACGAGATGGTGAATGCAGGCTCCGTCCGTCACGGCACCGAAGAAGCCCTGATAGGTCTTGCCGTTCGAGAGCTTCATGTTCAGGATGCGGTGGCAAGCACCGTCGAAAGTGCCCTCGAAGGGTTTGGCTGTCGTGCCGATGGGCGTCCAGGTGCGACCCTTGAGGTTGATGTCGTTTGCCAGCACAGCGCAGGCATCCGTCTGTCCCGCATTGACCGCTTTGGCAAAAGCAAGCGCATGTGCAGCCGTCTTGATGATATAAGGGTCGGAAAGCGAACCCGTGCCATGCATCGTGTCCTCTGGCTCGTCGGATGTCTTAATCCGCTGCATCAAGGCAGAGAGAGCCACCAAACAGTCGTAGCGTTCGCTGTCGGTATTGGCCGTTTCCATGTCGTGAATGGCTTGCTGAAGCAGCTGTTGCTGTTCGAAAGAAGTGAGCATTGAAGCCATTGCCTTTGCCTTCTCCTTGTACTTTGGCATCACATCATGGAGAACTGCACTGTTCTTCTCGCGATAGATGACTTCAAGGTTGCCAATGTATGCTGTCTCGCCAGAGCCGACGTTACCTTCGGAACAGAAACCGATGGTCAGTTTGCCGCCGACGACAAGCCCGTAAGCATGCTGGCTGTGCTGCCCTTGAATGAAGCTGGAACTGGCATCGTCTGCATTGGAAAGCGACGCATCCCTTTCTAACAAAGTAGTGGTGCCACAGACCTCAGCACAGATATGTGTGCCGCTCTGCGTTCCGTTGAACCGCAGTTCGTAGAGACCATCGCGCATCTGGCCGACGGTCTGCGTCATAGAGAACGAACCTGTTCCGCTAATAGTCGCGATGGGCATGTGAACTGAACCTTGACCGCTCTGAACCGAAGTGCCATTGGCATCCAAGTCCCAATAGCGGCAACCGCTCTTGCTAAAGTCGAGGTTCAGGAAGCGATAGGACACCTTTCCGCCGTCGCCACTATGGAAAACGGGAGCAGGCTTCGGCGAAGTGCTCGGAGTGCCGCCTTCCACGACAGGCCATCCGTCTTGCCATGTGATGCGGTCGAGCATCAGCATTCGCTCCGAATCGTTTTGCGTAAGGTCGTAGGCATGATAGAGAATCCAGTCCTGCCCCTCGTCGTCGGTCACAATCTCGCTATTATGCCCGGGGCCGACGAAACGGCTGTTGCGGTCGATGAGCACGTCGTAGGCATTCTTGAGCATCTTCTTCGACCATAACGAGCCGTTGTTGTCGCGAGCTTCGTAGTCGCCCATGAGCGATGTGCTGCGGCCAACAACAGCCTTATACGTGGAGTTCGCACCTTCGCAACAAGAGCCTACGCTTGCCAGGAGATAGTAATAACCGCCGTGCTTGTGGAGCATTGCGCCCTCGAAGCCCGAACCTGCTATCTGCTTCTTCGTGTTCCACTTGACGGTGAAACCATCGTCCTCAAGTTCTGCGATGTAGATGCCGCCCCAACTGCCCCATGCCAAGTACTTGCGGTCGCCTTCCTCAATATAACAAGGGTCGATGCAGTTCTTGACGCCGCTTTCGGCAGTTGCGAACATCTTGCCCATGTCTGTAAAAGGACCTTCGGCCGTTTGTGACATGGCAGCACCGATGCCTGTGATGTCCTGGTCGCCCCATTTTGCCAAAGCGTAGTACAAGATGTAGCTTTTGCCGAGACGCGAGATGTCACCAGCCCAGACCACATAACCTTCGTTCCACTGCGGATAGTTCATGAAGGCACTGCCGAGGCTTGTCCAGTGCGTGAGGTCAGACGAGCGATACATGCCGCCACCTGTTGCCACGCAATACCAGGCGCCATCTGTGCCTCGCTGCACGGTAGGGTCTGCCACGTCGAGGTTAATGACAGGATTCGTGTAAGTGTCTGCCAAAGCAGTAGTGCTTGCAGCTAACAGCAGCAAGAGGAAGGCGAAAAGGCTGTCCATGAGGGAGGGGGCTTCTAAAGGTTCTGCGTTTTATGATATTACTTGAGCATTGCCAGCGTCTCCTTGATGCGCTTCATGGCCTCGATGATGTTCTCGTCGCTGGTGGCATAGCTCATGCGGAAGCACTCGGGCGAACCGAAGGCATCACCGCCAACTGTGGCAACGTGACCCACCTCGAGCAGGAACATGGCAAGGTCGGTGGAGTTATTGACCATTGACCAGCCGCCATTGACCATTGCCTTCTTGCCGAAGAAGCTACTGCACTTGGGGAAGAGGTAGAAGGCTCCCTGCGGGTCGTTGACTTCGAGACCGGGAATATCCTTTGCCAGCTTCACGATGAGGTTCTTTCTGCGCTCGAAGGCTTGACGCATTTCCTCGACACATTCCTGCGGACCAGCGAACGCTGCCTCTGCTGCTTTCTGGCTGACGGAGCACGGGCCGCTGGTGTACTGTCCTTGAAGCTTGTTGCAACCCTTCACTATCCATTCGGGAGCAGCGATGAAGCCGATGCGCCATCCTGTCATGGCGTATGCCTTGCTGACGCCGTTGATGACGACTACGCGCTCCTTGATGTCGGGGAACTGTGCCATGCTGGCGTGCTCGCCGATGTAGTTGATGTGCTCATAAATCTCGTCGGCAATGACGATGACCTCCTCGTGGCGGAGCAGTACGTCCTTCAGCGCTTCGAGTTCCTTCTTGCTATAGACGGAGCCTGTAGGATTGCTGGGCGAGCAGAGGATGAGTGCCTTTGTCTTGGGCGTGATGGCGGCTTCGAGTTGCTCAGGTGTTATCTTGAAGTCCTGTTCGATGGTTGCCTCGACGAAGACGGGTGTGCCTTCTGCCAGCAGCACCATCTGCGGATAGCTCACCCAGTAGGGAGCGGGGATGATGACCTCGTCGCCTGCATTGACGACAGCCATGATGGTGTTGCAGACGCTCTGCTTAGCGCCATTCGACACGAGGATTTGTGACGGAGCGTAGTCCAGTCCGTTCTCGTTCTTGAGCTTAGCTACGATGGCTTTCTTCAGCTCGGGATAACCCGGAACAGGACTGTAGCGACTGTAGTTGTCCTCTACTGCTTTGATGGCAGCGGCCTTGATGTGGTCGGGTGTGTTGAAGTCGGGTTCGCCCACGCTCATGTTGATGACATCGACGCCTTCTGCTTTGAGTTCGCTGCTGCGCTGGCTCATGGCAAGCGTTGCACTGGGTGAGAGGCGTTGCAGCCTCTCGGAAAGATTTGTGTTCATATCTTTGAATTTTAAATTTAATAATTTCCTATTTCAAAGGGGCAAGGGGCAAGGGGCAAGGAGCAGGAGGATTGCTGAGGGCGTTGGTATTCTCTTGCCCCTTGCTCCTTGCCCCTCAAATCTGAATTCTTACAGCTTGTGCCCCATTCGTGTCCGCTTTGTCTCGAGGTAGCGACGATTGTATTCGTTGGGCTCTACGACGATGGGTACGTTCTCCACGATGGTGAGGCCATAGCTCTCGAGGCCGACGCGCTTGACGGGATTGTTGGTGATGAGACGCAGCTTGCCGACACCCATTTCGCGAAGTATCTGTGCGCCTACGCCGTACTCGCGTTCGTCGGGACGGAAGCCGAGGTGGATGTTGGCATCGACTGTGTCGTCGCCTTGCTCCTGGAGCTTGTAGGCTGCAATCTTGTTCATCAGGCCTATGCCGCGTCCCTCCTGGCTGAGATAGACGATGAGCCCTTTGCCTTCGCGCTCTATCATGCGCATCGACTTGTGGAGCTGTTCGCCGCAGTCGCAACGCTGGCTGCCGAAGATGTCGCCCGTCATGCAGCTCGAGTGCATACGCACCAGCACAGGTTCGTCTTCTGTCCATGTGCCTTTATAGAGGACAACGTGCTCCAGTCCGTTGCTCTTCTGGCGGAAGGGAATGATGTGAAAGTGTCCGTCGGCTGTCGGCATGTCGGCTTCTACACCTCGTTCCACGAGGGATTCCTGCCGGAGACGGTAGGCGATGAGGTCGCGAATGCTGATTATCTTCAGTCCGTGCTCGCGAGCCACCTCCTTGAGCTGCGGCATACGGGCCATTGTGCCGTCCTCGTTGAGTATCTCGATGAGGGCAGCTGCCGGCTGAAGTCCTGAGAGGCGGGCAAGGTCAACTGCCGCTTCGGTGTGACCGGCACGGCGAAGTACACCCTTGTCCTGGGCATAGAGGGGATTGATGTGACCCGGGCGACCGAAGTCCGACGGCTTGCGATTGGGGTCGGCCAGAGCGCGGATAGTGGCAGCGCGGTCGTGTGTGCTGACGCCTGTCGTGCAGCCTTCCAGCAGATCGACTGTCACGGTGAATGGCGTGCCGAGCATGCTGGTGTTGTCCTGCACCTGATGGTCGAGTTCGAGCTCAGCGGCGCGTTGCATGGTGATGGGTGCGCAGAGCACGCCACGCCCGTTGCGCAGCATGAAGTTGACCTTCTCGGGGGTTATCATTTCGGCAGCTGTGATGAAGTCACCTTCGTTCTCTCGGTCTTCATCATCCACGACAATGACGAACTTGCCTTGGCGGAAGTCATCAAGGGCTTCTTCAATTGTACTCAGTTGTATTTTGTTGTTGTCCATATCCTTTTTTAATGATTCTTTCGGTTATAAGATTGTTTATGCGTCCGATGTTTTGGAGGTCGAGCCGGAGCCTTAGCCTATAGCGCCAGATGCGCATGAAAATGAGGAGCCCCAGCGGGAAGACAATGCCGAAAATCATATTCAGGCGTTGGCTGTCGAAGGGTCTGGTGTGGGCGCTTGGGTTGATAATCGGGTATTGGTTGATATACATGAGCAGCACATTGTCGCGACTGTTGTGTAGTTCCTCGATGAGGGCTTCGAGCTGGTCGCTGAGTTGTGCGGCACGCTTGTCCTGTCCGGGATGGAAGAAGATGTCGATATAGTTTGGTATGCGGCGCAGGTGCATCGTCTTCCTGCATTCGATGCAGAACTCAGAGAGTTCGTTCAGCCGTTGCGGCAGAGTTGAATAGTCCGGGTCGTTGATAATTACCTCCTTACGGTTCAGCTTACGGCTTTCGCGAAGTCCTAACAATTTCATGAAGAAGTTGCGATACCCCTCGGCGTTGAAGACCACGCTGTCGCTGTTTGCCTTATGAGTGAGGAAGATGCCAGTGGCGAGGAGTACCGCGGAACTGAGCCAAGTGCCGCTTTCCACTGTCCAGGAATTCACCTTTGCATTGTTCATGCCGGCCTGATTGACGATGTAGTAGAAGATGAAGATGATGACACTGACCACGACGGGAACGCCCAGGCCGCCTTTTCGGATGATGGCTCCCAACGGCGCTCCGATGAAGAAGAAGAGCAGGCAGGCCAGGCTCATCGTGTATTTCTTGTGCCACTCGATGCGGTGTTTGCGCATGGTCAGGTTTCTGTCGTTCGTTTCCAGGGCTCGGAACTGACACTCGGCCTGCATCGTCTCGCTATGGCTTCTGGCGCTTCGCCAAGCCTTCACGCGCTGGTCGTCCGGCATTGCCATACTGAGCGAATCGAAAGACGGCATTTCGAGAGCCTGCTTGACGATGGCGAGGGAATCGGGATGTCCGTCGGGTATTGACTTTTTCATATACCATCGCAGGATGTTTGCATATATGGCATGCCGAGAACTGTCGGCCTTGTGGTCCAAGGAGTCGATGCTGTGCTGTATCTCGTCGAGGTTCTTTGTCTGTGCATTGTGCGTGAAGAGGTCGGCATCCATCAAGTTGAAATTGGCGTCGAAGGGAATGAAAACCGTCTCGTGGATGAACGACTCGCGCATATAGGGCACATTGGCTCGGAGCATCGAGCCGCTCTGCGCATCCATGTTGCGGAAGCGTTCCCCGCCCCACAACGTCAGTTTCAGGTGCATCTTGTCGGCTGTGCTTTGCAGGCGTCCGCTGTCGGCCAGCACAATCTGCGTGTCGTTGTAACCGTTCTGATTGGTGTAAATCATCACCCCGTAGAGCATACCCGTTTCAGGGTCTTTGTGCTCCACGTAGAGATTATAGCCCGGTATCTCGCTGTAGAAGATGCCTTCCGGAATCTCCAGCTCGGGACTCTTCTGCCTCATGCTCCATGCCAGACGCGACAACTCGCGAGTGGCAAATGGGCTTACCCTGTTCTGGAAATAGAAACTGGCGCCGCTGATGAAGCCCGCCACGATGATAAGCGGCATGAGGATGCGGACGAGCGGAATACCGGCAGACTTCATGCTGAGCAGTTCAAAGCGCTCGCCCAGGTTGCCGAACGAGATAAGGCTGGCCAGCAGAACGGCCAGAGGCATCGACATGGGGATGAGCGTCAGACTGCTGTACCAGAAGAAGCTGGCCAGATGGTCAACGGAAAGGCCTTTGCCCACAAGGTCGCCCATCCATTTCCACAGGAATTGCATGACGAAGATGAACAGACATATAAAGAACGTCCCCGCAAAGAGCTGCAGGAACCCCTTTATGATGTAAATGTCAAGTTTCTTGATAAACTTCATTCTCTCATGCGCACATTTGGTGCGCAAAGATACGAAAAAACAAAGACAACACAAAATAAAAGCGCCATATTTAATGACTATCTGCACGAGCGGCATTGCAGAGGGGCATTATTCACATGGCGCATGGCTGTTTTCCGAGGCAAAAAATTGTAATCATAGACCTGAAGAACAGAAAATAGGATGAAAGGTTTTGGCAAACAAGGCACACCCTTCTTAAAAACAAGGCACGCCATTATTGTCTTCCGCGCATAAAAAGCGCGCCTTGGCGCTAGAGCGCCGAGAACGAGGCACGCTCTTATTGTCAACAAGGCACGCTCTTATTGTCAGCAAGGCACGCTCTTATTGTCAACAAGGCACGCTCTTATTGGAACAAAGGCACGCTCTTATTGGAACAAAGGCACGCTCTTATTGGAACAAAGGCACGCTCTTATTGGAAACGAGGCACGGGGGAGTTCTCCGCTAAGTGTAGAGGAAGCGCTTGATGCTCTTCTTGGGCGTCTTCTCAAACTCCTGTTCCATCACCTTTATGCTGAAGAGCTGGGCATAGGAAGGCAGAGTGGGATTGATGTCCTTGCGGTTCTGCTCCATGATGCTCTCGATGTCTGCATCGGAGAGGCGCAATTTCTTCACCTGCTCTTGGTCGGGATAGACGAGGCCGACAAGTTTGTCGTCGCGCTGAACGACCAGACATTCGCTCACCAGCGACATGCCCGAAAGTTTGTCCTCTATCTCCTCCGGATAGACATTCTGTCCGTTTGCGCCGAGCAACATGTTCTTACTGCGACCCTTAATAAAAAGGTTCCCTTGGGCATCGAGCACGCCGAGGTCGCCCGTACGGTACCAGCCGTCGGGCGTGATGGAAGCCTTCGTCGCCTCTTCGTTCTTATAATAGCCAAGCATGACGTTCAGTCCTCGCGTCAGGATTTCGCCGGGTATGCGTTGAGGGTCTGGGCTGTCGATACGGAGTTCCTGATGGATGACATTCCTGCCACAGCTGCCCACCACCTGATCCTTCCAGTCGTTGTAAGTGATGATGGGAGCACATTCCGTGGCACCATAGCCTACGGTATAGCGGAAGCCAATGTCGTGCAGCAGCCGCTCTATCTCCTGATTGAGGGCGGCACCGCCGATGATGACCTCGTAGAAGTTGCCGCCAAGCGCTTGAGTCAACCTGTCGCAAATACGCTTGCGGATGCGGTCGCCGATAACAGGCACACTCATCAGCATCCTCACCTTCGGATCTTGTATCCTGGGCAGGACTGCCTTGCGCACCACTTTTTCTATAATGAGAGGAACGACAACAATAATGATGGGCTTTATTTCAGCAAGGGCGCGCATCAGGATGGTCGGGGAGGCGGCTTTTGTCAGGAAGTTGATGTGCACACCTATCATGAACTCATAGGTGAACTCGAATGCCATTCCGTACATATGCGCCATGGGCAGCATGGAGACTACTTTGTCGCCGGCCTTCATGTCATTGCCAAGCACATGATGGGCAAAGTCGCAGTTGCTCCAAAGGGCACGGTAGGGAATCATCACGCCCTTCGAGTTGCTGGTCGTCCCGCTGGTATAGTTCAGCACAGCCATTTCGTCGGGCTGGTCTTTGTGGTAGCTGAGAAACTCCGGCAAGAAGCGGCTGGGGAACTTCTCGCCGAAGAGGCGGTTGAGGTTCTCGCGGGCATAGGCAAGTTTCTCGTTGCGACACACCAGAAGGCCATAGTCAACCAACGAGATAATGCCTTGAAGATCGGGCATTTCGTCGGCATTCAGGTTGGGCCACACCTTGTCGCCCACAAAAAGGAGCTTCGCCTCGGAATGATTCACGATGTCGTGAACCTGGGAAGGATGAAACTCGTGGAGGATAGGCACAGCCACAGCACCGTAAGTCAGAATACTGAAGAAGGCCGCACCCCATCGGCTCAGGTTGCGCCCACAGAGCGCTATCTTGTCGCCTGGCTGGATGCCCGATTGCTCGAAGAGGATGTGAAGCTTCTCAATGATACGCGCCACATCTTTATATTGTAAGGTAAAAACGCCGTAGTCCGACATTGAATCCAAGAACCAATGCTCTTGAATGCTACGCCGAATCATCTCGTTATACGAAGAGATTTCAGTTGGTTTCATTTGCACATTTCAAAGAATTTTGTGCAAAGGTACGTTAAATTTCGGTAAGCTGCAAATAATTCATCAACTAATTATGCACAAAAGAAGAAAAATCGTGCAATTGCATGTTATAGCAAGAGGTTGTGACGAATCAAAAGAAGCAAACATCGCTAATGACGTACGAGCCGACGTGGTCGTTGAGCTTCTGTGCGATGCGTTTGTGCTCCATCATCAAGTTTTGGCGGAGAGGAGCGCTTGAGAGCTGTACCTGCAGCTTGCCTTCGCGCACAAAAACCTGTCGGGTATAGCGACTGATGGTTGCGCCCATCACTTCAGGCCAAGCCTGAGTGATGCGATATTCCAGCAAGGGCGTCTCCAAGCCTTCTTCGCGCAGAAATGCTTGCAGCAAATCTTTCAATGGTAGTGAGTTGTATTTGTTCATCGCCCTACGCTCTTCATTTTATCTCTCCATTCTCTACGAAGAAGATTCTGTTGACTTCCGTCTCATGGGCCGTGCCGTGTGGTATGCTTCCCGTCATTGAGGAGAGTATGACGTCCAGGTGGCCGCGGTTGGTGTCCGTGATGAATATCTGTCCGAAACGGTCGCCGCTGACCAGCTTCACAATCTGCTCCACCCTGTCGGCATCGAGCTTGTCGAAGATGTCGTCGAGCAAAAGCAAAGGCGTCGTACGCGTCCCAGTACGGCTCAGGAAGTCGAATTGTGCGAGTTTCAGCGAGATGAGGAATGTCTTGCTTTGTCCCTGCGAACCCTCGCGACGCACGGGATAACCGTTTTGCAACATCTCGAGGTCATCCTTGTGGATGCCGTGCAAGGAATAGCCCACGGCTCGGTCCTTGAAGCGCTGGCTTGTGAGTTGTTCCAGAAGAGGCCCTCTTTGGCAATGAGAAACATAGTGAAGCTCCACCTTTTCCTGTTCGCCAGAAATCTGGTTGTAGAACTGCTGGAAGATGGGGACAAGCTCGGCAATGTACTCGCTGCGCTTGGCAAAGATATACTCGCCCTCACGCGCCATCTGCTCTTCGAAGAGACGCATGACTTCGCCATCGGGCTCTTCCTCCTGCTTCAACATGGCGTTGCGTTGCTGAAGCGCTTTGTTGTAGCGGATAAGCGACTCGGTATAGGCCGGGTCGTACTGGCAGATGACCATATCAATGAAACGGCGACGCTCTTCGCTGCCGCCGGTGACGAGAACCTGGTCGGCAGGGGAGACCATGACAAGGGGAATGAGCCCAATGTGCTCGGAGATGCGGCGATAAGCCTTCTTGCCTCGTCGCACCACCTTCTTCTGCCCGACCTTCAGTCCGCAATGAATGTCCTCGGTCGTCCCGTCCTCGTGCTCGTAGAGGCCTTGCAGCGACATGAACTCCTGTCCGTGCCTGACGCTCAACATGTCGATGCTGCTGCTGTAACTGCGACAGAAACTGAGGAAATGGATGGCATCCAAGACATTAGTCTTGCCTTGGCCGTTGCCGCCGATGAAGCAGTTCAGCTTGGGCGAGAAGTGCAGTTCAGACTCCGAAATGTTCTTATAGTTAAATATGGTAAGCGCGTTCAGTCTCATTTCGGGCAACAAAGGTACAAAAAAAGTGAAGAGTGAAGAGCAAAGAGTGAAGAATAAATACAAAAACAGCATGTAAACGAATAATTTTTCAGTTTTCACTTTTCTCTTTCCACTTTATTTCGTATCTTTGCACGCCAAAATCATAATAGCAAACAATATAATCGTTAAAATAGTAAACAACATTATGTCAAAGAAACAATCAAAGAAACAGCAGGTGAACGAGTTCGACGAGACACTCGCTGCCTCGAAGTCGTTCTTCGAGAAACACAAGAACGCAATCCTCTACGGAGGCGGTGCCGTATTGGCTATCATTATCGCCGCACTGCTCATCCATCAGTTCTACATCACGCCGCGCAACAACCGCGCCAACGAAAGCATCTTCTATGCTGAACAGGCTTTCATGGACGGCAACTACGACAAAGCGCTCAATGGCGACGGAACCAACAAGGGCTTCCTTGCCGTCATCGACGAGTTCGGCAGCACCAAGGCCGGCAACATCGCTTGCCTCTATGCCGCAAAGTGCTATGCCGCAACAGAGAAGTATCAGGAAGCCATCGACATGCTGGGTAAGTTCGACGACTGCGGCGATGCCATGATCAGCCCTGCCGCCATCGCTCTCAAAGGCAACTGCTACGCTGAACTGGGAGAGAAAGAGAAAGCTGCCGACCTGCTCCTCAAGGCTGCAACACAAGCCGACAACAACACCATCAGCCCCACTTGCCTCCTGCAAGCCGGACAGATCTACGCATCGCTCGACCAAAAGAGCAAGGCCCTGGACTGCTACAAACAGATTAAGAGCAAATACCAGCAGAGCAACCTCTCCTACGAGATTGACAAGTACATCGAGCAGGTTCAATAATGGCCTCCGCACTTCATAATCTCAGCGACTACGACATCCACTCTGTGCCCGACGCAACAGGCATGAAAGTGGGTATTGTGGTGAGCGAATGGAACGAGAAGATAACCGGCGCCTTGCTCGAAGGAGCCTGCCAAACGCTCATGAAGCATGGCGTCCGCGAGGAGGACATCTTCGTCAAGCCCGTGCCAGGCAGTTTCGAACTGGTTTATGGCTCAGCCCGCTTCGTGAACTCCGGCAAGGTGGATGCCGTCATCGCCATCGGATGCGTCATTCGTGGCGACACGCCCCACTTCGACTATATCTGTCAAGGAGCAACACAGGGTTTGGCCGACCTGAACCTGCAGGGCAAAGTGCCCGTCATCTACGGCCTGCTCACCTGCAACACCCTTGAACAGGCGCAGGAACGTTGCGGCGGAATGCTTGGCAACAAAGGCGACGAATGCGCCGTCACAGCCATCAAAATGGTTAGAGGTTGGGACTAAATCTCCCTCCGACATAAACGCAAAGAGCGCTGTTTAGGATTCACACCTAAACAGCGCTCTTTTTATATAGCTATTACTGACCATTCACAGCCCTTGGGCATCGCCCCCGAAAGCAAAGGGAATATCGCACAAGCGGGCGGAGAACCGACTGACGGGGCACAGCTTGTTGCTTGCTGCATCACAACCCAGCAATTGCTTCTACATGTACAAGCAATTGCTTATACATGTAGAAGCAATTGCTTGTACATGTAGAAGCAAACAACACTATGTGCGTTCTTGTGCATTACTCCGTTTGAAGATGTCTTGAATGACGAGACCGGCGAGGGTCATGCCGAAGATGGCTGTGACGTGGGCCAGTGAGCCATTGGTCTGCACCTTGTTGAAGGTCTGGCTGCCGTCCTGCAGGGCTTTGCCGAGATTCGGCAGAGGCTGTTCCTCACTGTGGACGCAGAGAAACTTGCGGGCAGGGAAGAGCTTGTTCCGTCGCATAGCCGAACGCATCGCCGCTGCCAATGGGTCGCCCTTTATCTTCCAGAACTCCGAGACGCGCACCTTCGTCGGGTCGATGCGGAGGGCAGCACCCATGGAAGAAAATAATGTGGGGCAAGGGGGAGGGGGCAAGGGGCAAGAGGATACCACTTGCTCTTTATGACTATTCTCTTGCCCCTTGCCCCTTGCCCCTTGCCCCATTGTTGAATACATAATGAGACTTATCTTGTCCCTCAGCGAATCGATGGCATCGATGACATAGTCGTAAGTCTCTATCTCGAAGTCGTCCGCTGTCTCCTCGCTGTAGTTCTTCTGCAGGGCGACAATGTCGGCCTCGGGGTTTATCTCCAGCAAGCGTTTCTTCAACGCCTCGACTTTTGGCTCACCGATGGTTTTGGTGGTTGCCATCAGCTGCCGGTTGCAGTTCGTCACGCATACCACGTCGCTGTCCACAAGCGTCAGGTGCCCGATGCCTTCGCGCACCAAGCATTCGGCGCACCAGCTCCCTACCCCGCCAACGCCGAAGATGATGACGCGCTTCGCTCGGATGCGTTCCATCGCATCGCTGCCAAGCAGTAGCTCTGTACGGTTGAAAAGAGAATTTCCCATTGAGCCTTTCATTTTTCACAATTCACAATTCACAATTCATAATTCATAATTCATAATTCACAATTCATAATTCACCCAAACGACCAATTTTCATTTCTTCATTTTTTCATTTCTTCATTTCTTCATAGAAGTCCTGCTCGTCATTAACGGCAGCAAGTTCCTTCAGCAGCAGGGCATATTTCTCGGCTACGGCTTTTGCAAAGCGAGCGCCTTTCTCGGCGGTGGCGAGGCTGGGATTGCCGATGCCCGTGTCCTCGGTGACGCGTGTCCAGTGGCGCGGCATCCATGCCGTCTTCTCGCGGAGGCTCTGCAAAGCAAAAGCATTGGCTCGCCCGGGGCCTGCTTCGCAAAGATTGACGAGTTCGGGATGGTAGTGCATCATCACAGAGGTCTCAAGTTCGTCGGCATGGTCTCCTGGGGCATCGAACCACTCCTTAGCAGGCAAGACATTAAACCACTCGCTCTGCAGGATGAAGAAGTCCGGGTAATCCACTGCCAGGTCGCGAATCATGCTCTTGAAGGAGTTGCCCCCATGTCCGTTGACAATCAGGAGCTTTCGAAAGCCTTGATGATGGAGGGAGGCGACCGTGTCGGCAAGGATGGCGCGCTGCGTGTCGTAGCGATAATGGATGCAGAACTTCAGGTCGCGCTGACCGGGGTTCTGGGCTCCCATCGCCACCGGCGGCAACACCATGGAGCGAATGCCGAAGCGGGAGAGGGCAAGCTGTGCTGCATCCACGGCCACGTCGTGGGCCAGAATGGCATCAGTGAGGTAAGGCAGATGCAGATTGTGCGGTTCCGTCGCCCCCCAGGGCAGGATGACAACATCGTATTCAAGAGGGCGCGTCACGCCATAAGCAGAGATGCTCAAATCTATTTCTCGGTTCATCGTATTATTAAATTGGTCGTTTAGGAGACTGGTCGTTTAGTCGTTTAGATGAATTGTGAATTATGAATTGTGAATTATGAATTGTGTAATGTGGATTTATAGTTTCAGCCTTCGCCACAAGCAGTTTGGGATGAGACGCCAGAAGAAAGTGAGGATGCGGTAGCGGTAGTCTATCACACGCACATGGCGGCGACAGCGAATGGAGCGGACAATGTCACGCGCCACTGCCTCTGGTCGCATCAGCATGGGATAGGAAAAACTGTCGTTCAGCAAAGCTGTATCAACGAAGCCCGGACGAATATCGGTGAAGTATATATTCAACCCACGCCCACGGGCCTGCTGCTCCAACGATTGCAGATAAGTAACCTGCAGAGCTTTTGTGGCCGAATAGGCGGGCGCAGGGCCTAAGCCCTTAGTTCCTGCTATGGAAGTGATTGCTGCTATGTGCCCTTCTCCTCGCTTCGCAAAATACCTGTAAGCAGTACCTATCATTCTGGTAAAGCCAACG
The DNA here is from genome assembly GCA_946415695.1 of uncultured Prevotellaceae bacterium. GTDB lineage: Bacteria > Bacteroidota > Bacteroidia > Bacteroidales > Bacteroidaceae > Physcousia. The sequence goes on from CAMKTM010000013.1 coordinate 15,958, forward strand.
GCATTGGTTTCCATGGTCTGCAATTCGATGTCTTCCTCTAAGGTACGATTCTGCTTGCCAATGCCAGAGGCATGGAAATACAAATCCATACCTCCCAATTGGCTGATAAGATGCTGCAGGCGTTCTCCTGCGTTGGGCTTAGTCACGTCGATAGTCATTACCTCCACATTTCCCGGTGCCATTGCTTTCAGTTCCTGCAGAGGCTCTTCGCGTCGGGCGGCCAAACCAAGACGCCAGCCGTCGGCAAGTAGCAACTTGGCAACTTCACGCCCAATGCCCGAACTGGCTCCTATGATGACGGCGTTCCCTGGCATAACTATTTCGTTTCGAAAGGATGTTCGACAAGGCTTCCTCTTCCCATCGTGTCAGGGGAAGTCTGCCTCATGGAGGTGAGTCGTTCTTTGATCATTTGTCTTTTGCTAACGATTTGGCACGAGCTTTTCTTGCAAACTCAAACAGCGACAAAGGCAGATGGCAGTATCCGTCGGGATTCTTGTCGAGATAGTCCTGATGATACTCCTCGGCTGTATAGAAGTTCTGGAGGGGCAACATCTCCACTACCAATGGTTGCTGATAGCCTTTCTGCTCCTCGGCATAGACTTTCTCTATAATGGCCAAATCCTCCGAATCGGTATAGTAGATGCCTGTCCGATAGCGTGTGCCTTCGTCATGCCCTTGTTTGTTGAGACTCGTGGGGTCGATGGCCTTGAAGAACATTTGCAGCAGAAATTCAAGGCTGGCAAGTTCGGGGTTGTACCTGATGCGAACGGTTTCGGCAAAGCCTGTGGTGTCAGTATATACTTCCTTATATGTTGGGTTCTCTGTGTGCCCGTTGGCAAAACCGACTTCCGTTTCAACCACGCCCTCTATTTGCTTGAAGTAATGTTCAGTTCCCCAGAAGCAGCCTCCGGCAAGATAAATATCCTTTGTCATATCATTTTATCTTTTAGTTTTGTAGGGTTATATCATCACGCTTATGTCTCAGCTTGGGTGCAGAGCAGCCCGCCTAAAAGCTACGGCATCACCATTTTTTTCCCATTGACGATGTAAACGCCCTTAGGCAATCGTCGATTCAAGAGTTGGCGTCCTTGAAGGTCAAAGACTTGATTGCTCGACGGTTTCAGAGTTCCGCAATTGTCAATCCCTGTACTTTCTTCTTCGTCGGCCAGCATGGCCTCGCGGAAATCGTCGATGGCTTTGCTTGTAAGCCCGAACTCCGTCATCAGATATGTTCGGAACTTCTGTTCCAAGGTCTCGCCCTCTAAGGCTTCAATCATCTTGAACATCTCGTCAAGCTGACCTTTGCTGCACGGCGTATTGAAGTAAGAGAAGTTGGTCAGCTCATAGTCTTTATAGATGTCGCTCTTGCTCATGCCAAGCACTCCCTCCAGCAGAAAGGCCAAAGTACCGGTGCGGTCGCGGCCAATGGCGCAGTGGAAATAGACGGGTCTGTCATTCCTTACGCATGACAGCACGAATTGCAAAGCCGTCTTGTACGTGCTCTTAGAATTTGTCAGTCCATTCATGTGGCTGGCTGTCTGCCCCAAGGGCGTACGCTTATAGGTTATGCCACTTCCAAGCACAGACTTTGTGATGTTCTTTGCTTCGCTGTCGCTACGGAGGTCGAGTTCGGCTTTTATACCTACTTCACGCAATGCCTTGATGGCTTCAGGCTCTAAGTTGTGGCCACCGTTCCACTCGGCTCCTCTGTATATCTTTCCATACCTGATTGTCCTGCCGCTTGCCGTAGGCCAGCCTCCCAGGTCGCGCACATTGGCTGTTCCCTCTGCTTTAAGATGACGCAACTGGCCAGCAGTGTTAAAGGAGAAGCGGGCAAGCGTTTCAGTGTTTTCCTCTTTCACCTTTTCCACTTTACAATAATATGCACGGTTTGGAATGAGATTGTATATCTCGTATGATGCGGTTTCCGCAGGCACGCTACAGGTCACGGCATCGGCAAAGTCCGGGCTTTCGCTCCATGTTATCAACTGGGCTTCGGCAGAGGTATCTCTTGTCCAACACACTTCAACAGGCAACGGCCAGTCGCGACGTTCTGGTGGGCTTACGTTGTAGATGCTCACCTTGCTGGCATCGCCATCGGCATACTCAAAGTCGTGAACGAAGCCGCGCACCCTTCCGTTCTCTAGATTGTAGTCCATGCTGAACGTGCCTGTGGGTACGGGATGCATATGCCACATCTGCCGTATCTCGAGGCTGCCGCCAGCATTGTAGTTATAGACACCGATGCGAGTGCCGGTGAAAGAGTAAGGATAGGTGGAAGTGCCTTGTATCTTGAAGCGACCGCCGCCAACCCAAGTTATGACTTGCTCGTATTGCGCCTCGTCTGTGAGCGATATGGGCCGGCTGTTATTGTTAGCGCCGATGACGGTGCCCACGTACATCCCATTGTCAACGCTTTGCATCAGCCAGTTACCGTTTTTGCGAACGAGTTTGAAGTAAGGCGGTGCCTCCTGTTCTTCGAGGGCAATGGCTTTGAGTCCTGCCTTGTTGGCATTGGCAGCATCGGCACAAAGGAGATAGCCGGGGAATGCGACGCTCTCGATGTAGTAGAAGCCTTCGTGAAGCGGGTAACAATAGAGTGCATCGTATGCCAGGATTATTCCATTGATAGCTTTGTTGAGTTGCTCCAGCGTGGCGTTCTCGTTCAATGTCTGAGCTTCGGCGATGGCATCGGCAAGGGCTTGTGCTGTACTTGCTGAATAGCAGCCGGGGTCGGTGCCAATGGCATCGCCGGTGGGCACCTTCGGTGTGTATTCGTTGAGCACGCGTTGGAGGTCGTCGTAGGTGAATTCTTTCCAGAGGTCGCCGATGATGTCGTACTTGCTCCAGGCGGCATCTTCGATAAATGCGTTGTACATTGCGGGACGCACATGGACATTGGCTCCGGTGAAGTCGAAGGTATAGGAGCGAAGCTTAGGCACAGCATCGCAGTTCATATACACTTCGTATTTCTTTTCGCCGTAGATGCAGAGTTTGTCGCCCCAGGTGTTGGCAGCGATGTTCTCGCCGAAGGTTATCTTCTCGAGCACCTTGTTGTAGCCCAAAGCTTCGTAGTCCATCAAAGTCACGGAATTTGGCACAACGATTTCCG